>JBHLKV010000006.1:0-40687 GCA_048886305.1 Candidatus Hodarchaeota archaeon | reverse complement strand
ATTTTATATGAGAGTTTGCATTTAAATTGAAAATTTCCAGTAGTAGGATCTGTATAGCCATATTGAAAATCTTCACACAACACTCCATTTTTTGTGTCCTCAATTATTTCTTCATATTCCCAATCTTTTGGTACTAAGTAAGTAAACCCCATCCTAACTTGGGGTCTTGAACTACATGAATTTGCTCTACCATGACCATTTGGTGAAACTGCCATTCTTGAAGATGTTTCTAAACTGTGTAAAAAGTTTTTTAAGACACCATCTTCAATTATTACTGTTTTTTGTGAAGGAGTTCCCTCATCATCAGTAAAATAACTACCAAATAATTCATAAGGTAGATTAAATTTTTTGCCTTGATTCATAGTAGGGTCATCGATAATTGTTATACCATCCATTGCAACTTTTTCTCCAATTTTTCCTTCTAATATGCTTTCTTTATTTAAAACTAAATCTGCTTCACAAGCATGCCCAAAAGCTTCATGTATAAAAGTTCCTGTTAATTTGGGATCCATTATAACGGTAAATTTGCCTCCAACTGGAGAATTTGCATTTAGTAAATCTACAGCTTCCTTTGCTGTTTTTTCAGTCAAATGATTCGCTTCTTCAGTTTCACTTATTTCAAAACCTCCAATTCCTCCAATAGAATTTATGGATCTTTGAAGGATACCTTTTTCTTTAGCATAAATTAAACTAAATAACCTTAAGAATGATAAATCTTGAACTATATGGTGCCCAAATGAACTTAAAATTAAATCTTGGGAGTGCCCATCTATATATAAAGTATGAGTGTTTCTTATCTTCGGTGAAAATTCTGAGGCGATTTTCTCATGACGCTTTACTATTTGCAATTTTTCATCAATGTCAATATCCTCTAATCTTTTTTTACATGAAATTTTAAAATTTCTAATTAAGGGGTCTCTGTTTCTAATTTTAAACTTATTTTTACAAAAAGATTCTGATAATTTAGCTAATTTTACTGCTTTTGAAAAACCGTTAATTATAGTGTTCCTATTTGGATTTTTAAGAACATTAAAACCCCAACCTCCATTGATAAAAGTCCTAATTCCGCACTCGGTTATTTCATAATAAGATATTTCCTTGCTTTTTTGGTCAGTAAAGTCTAAATTAGTCCCAGTTTTCACTCCAATGCGAATATCCCAGTAATCAACTTTGTCTTTAGCTATTTTTTGTAATTCGTAAGTTAATTTTTCATCAACTATTTTTAAATCTTCTGCGATATCCAAAATAATCTAATAGATTGTTTTAATTTAAATAAGAATAATCAAACAAAGTGTTTAAAAAGATTGTTTAAATATCCATGATTTTTAAAATGGATTATTAATAATAACTTTTAAATTTGAGTGTAAAAATTAGAAAACCGCTTTTCTTCCACTTTATTCTTCAATTCCTTAATGATAGCAATTGCTATTTTAGTAGAACAGTTTTTAGTGAATTTTAGAGAATTTTTAATAAGAAATGATCGATTACATTTCCAACATTTTTTAGTTTTAATTATTCTTGATGAATAAAACCATTCTCCACAGTGGTAACACCGAAAAAAATAGAATTTCTGATTATACATTCCATAATATAATTTAAAGTATAACTTATAACGGTTTAAAGATGAGTAGTTTACTAATTTTTTTTATAAAAAGAATGATTTTCTATTTTTTATCTCTCAAATGAAATTTTATTAGTTAATAAATATCTAATAAAAAAGATAATATTACTATCTTTCATTTTTTCAATTAGGGAATGAATTTTTAGATGAGATAAGAAATGAATCATAAATTTATCCACCCAATTGAGACACGCTATCGAACTGAGATAGCAGCTCTTTTTACAGAAGAAAAAAAATTAGAAAATTGGTTAAAAGTAGAGGCAGCACTAGCTAGGGTGCATGCAAAGCTTGGTAATATTCCAACTGAAGCTGCTGAAGAGATAAGTAAAAAGGCAGATATTAAATATGTGAAAGTTGAAAGAGTTAAAGAAATTGATAGTCAAATCCACCATGATTTAATGGCAATGGTTAAAGGTTTAGCTGAACAATGTGAAGGTGATGCTGGAAAATATATTCATTTAGGAGCGACCAGTTATGATATTGAAGATAGTGCTATGGGGTTACAGTTAAAAGCAGCATTAAATTATATTAGAGATTCTCTAAAAAATTTATTAAAAGAATTATTACGAATTATTGCTGATAAAAAGAACCTAGTCTGTATTGGTCGAACACATGGTCAACATGCAGTACCTACTACATATGGAATGCGGTTTGGAATATGGGCATATGAAATTGATAGACATTTGGATCGTATTTTAGAAGTTTTAGATCGTATATCGTATGGCAAAATGTCTGGTGCTGTGGGTACAATGGCCAGTTTTGGAAATAAAGGAATAGAAATACAAAATCAAGTTATGAAAGAATTAGATTTAAATCCTGTGCTTTTAGCCAATCAAATTGTGCAAAGGGACAGACATGCAGAAGTTATATTTTTAACTTCTTTAATCGGACAGACCCTTGCCAAGATAGCCGGAGAAAATCGGATTTTACAACGAAGTGAAATAGCAGAAATGTTTGAACCCTTTAAAAAAGAACAAGTCGGAAGTTCCACAATGCCTCATAAGAGAAATCCTCACAAATCGGAGAGAATCTGTAGTTTAGCAAGAATTATTAAATCTAATGTTATTCCTGCACTGGATAATATAGTGTTAGAAGATGAGAGAGATATAACAAATTCTGCTTCTGAAAGGGTGATTTTTGCAGAAAACTTCATACTATTGGATTATATGATTAGTCAATTAACCCGTAATCTCGAAGGAATTGAATTCAACGAAAATAAAATAGAACAAAATCTTAATCTTACTAAAGGTGCTTGTTTATCGGAAAAGGTTATGGTTGAGTTAGTTAAAAGAGGAATAGGAAGACAAGAAGGACATGAAATTTTAAGAGAAGCAGCAATAGTATCAAGGAACGAAAATAAATTTATAAAAGATATTTTATTTGAAAATCAAGTAATCAGTAAACGATTTTCTAAGGAAGAATTGGATGATTTATTAGATCCACATAAATATATTGGAACTGCGATAGAGCAAACTGAAAACCTTTTGAGAATTCTCAACAAAAAATACAATTGGTAAAGAAAAATAATGGCAGAAAATAATAATTTATACTCAAAATTGGGAGTTTCATCCAAAAAAGAAGATGTACATGAAGCAGTTAAAGATACAGATAAAGGACTTTTTCCTGGAGCTTTCTGTAAAATTGTTGAAGATGTTGCAGGTAAAAAAGATTATTGTTCAATATTCCATGAAGATGGAGCAGGCACAAAATCAAGTTTAGCATATATGTATTATAAGGAGACTGGTGACTTATCAGTCTTTAAGGGGATTGTTCAAGATGCAATTATCATGAATATTGATGATATTTTGTGTGTAGGGGCAACAGGAGATATTTTTTTATCTAACACAATTGCGAGAAATTCTAAATTTATTACTGGAAAGATAGTATCAACTATTATTAAGGAATATGAATCCTATAGTAAAAAGTTGTCCTCACTTGGTTTAAAAGTAAAGACATGTGGTGGAGAAACAGAAGATTTGGGAGATCTAATTAAAACTTTATCAATTTTTGCTTCAATTTTTACCAGAATGAAAAGAGAAGATGTAATTGATGCTAATTATATCGATAAATCCGATATAATAATAGGTTTATCTAGTTTTGGGAAAGCCTCTTATGAAGATGAATACAATTCCGGGATTGGAAGTAATGGATTAACATTAGCCAGGCATGGAACACTTAGTCATGAATATTATAAGAAATATCCGGAATGCTATGATCAAGATACCGATGAAAAATTGATTTTTTTTGGCAAGTATAAGTTAACTGATATGATCAAAGAGATTAACTTAACCGTAGGAAAGGCTCTCTTATCTCCAACAAGAACATATGCACCCATATTAATCGATATATTAAGGAACTATAGAAAAGATATTCATGGTATAATTCATAATACTGGTGGAGGACAAACTAAAAGCCTAAATTTTGGTAACAATATAAAATATATTAAAAATAATCTCTTTCCTCTTCCAAAAATCTTTCAGATAATTCAGCAATCCTCTGGTACTAATTGGAAAGAAATGTATAGTGTGTTTAATATGGGCCATAGATTGGAATTGTATTGCGATGAATCGATTGCAAATGAGATTATTAATATTGCTAAAGAGTATAACATTGAAGGAAAGATTATCGGACTATGTGAAAAATCCCCTATTACGGATAAAAATATTATTGAAATACAATCAGAATATGGTTCTTTTAATTACAGTTAATATGATTATCTTATGACCAAATCATATGATGTTATCTGTATAGGGGCAGCTCTAGTAGATATGGTTGCTAGAGTTGATAGACATCCAGCTGATGATGATGAAGTCTTTGTGTCAGATTTAAAAATATTAGCTGGTGGCGCTGCTGCAAATACAGCATATGCTTGTGCTAGACTGGGTTTGTCAACGGCTTTTCTTGGAAAATTAGGTCTTAATGATACATTCAGTAATAAAATAATAAATGAATTTAACGAAGCAAAAGTAGCTACAACATTAATTAAATATTCAAAGAAATATAGCACTGGATCTGCTTATGTAGCTCTAAATCGAGAAGGCGATCGGAGAATATTTGCGCATAGTGGAGCAGCTAATTATCTTTCTGGGGATAATATCATAGAAGGAGATTTGTCCTCAACAAAAACAATCTTTTTAAGCAGTTTAAAAAATTTAGAGCCATTCATTAAAGCAGCAAAAATAGGGAAAAAAAATCAGATACCTGTAATATTAAATCCAGGAATGTTAATAATTGAACAAGGTCTTGATAACATAAAATTATTACTTGAAAACATTGATATTCTTATTTTGTCTCAGAAAGAGTTTTCAATCCTTATGAACATCCAAGAACTTGATTTAGATTTAAAAACTATTGAGGGAACCATGAAAAAGCTTATTAAATTAGGTATTAAAGTTATTATAGTTACAAGAGGAGAAATTGGAGCTTTATTATATACAAATCTTGGTAATGAATTAATACCCTCTATTGAAGTTAGACACGTTATAGATACCACTGGTGCTGGTGATGCTTTTTCTGCTGGTTTTATTTATGGTTTTGTACAAAATTTAAGTTTTGAGTTTGAAGCTCTTAGAAAAAATGTGAAAATTGGAAATTTCATTGCTGGAAAATGTATCCAAAAATTAGGAGCAAGAAATGGAATCCCTTTAAAAAAAGAATTGAAGTTAGTCTTTCCCTAAATATAAATGATAAAGTTTTTAATTTTATAATTTAATAATTTTTTATTCAAATACAATACATTAAAATGATAATTAATGGGGAAACCAGTATATAAAAAGAAGACAACTATTCTTAAAGAAAGATTTCGATTTCTTGTTTTAGACGTTATTTGGTATTTTATGATCATTTTTGCATTATTATTTCTTTCTTTAGCTTCATTAGAACTCTTTGCGGATAAAACTTCCGTCTCTTATGGGATTATTTTGTATATTGAAAGAGCTATATTGATATTTATAGCCGTACCTATTGCATTTTTCATTTCTAAATTTATATCGCCACCTCATAAAAGAGAGATTATTATTGCCGAGGATATTACTCCATTTAAAGGATTTCTTAAACTTTATAAAGTAACTAAAAAGAACTATAAATATCAATTTTTGTATGGAATTTTAATATATTTCTTTGTATTTTTACCGTTAGACTTTTTCACCTACCTTTTAATACCTGATATGGTTAGCTATCAAGCTTATTCTTTAAGCTCTAACGCATCAAATGCATACCTATTCAGAGACTATTTTACATTTTTAGTTGCTGTTATTATAATTCAATTTTGCGTTTCTTTTTCAGAAGAAACAATTTTTAGAGGTTTTATAACTAAATCGGGGAGTGAACGCATAAATAGAATATCTGCTGTTATAATAGCTTCTCTTGCTTGGGGATTAAATCATTTTGCTTATTATTTTGACCCTATAAGTGAATCTTATCCATTTTGGTATCCATTCATTTGGTTTATACAAGCATCTATAATTGGGATAATTCTTTCCCTTCTTGTTTTAAGAAGAAAATGGATATTTCCAGTAATTCTAGCTCATGCTTTAAATAATATAATTTCAGCACATGCTTTATGGAATTTTTTAGATGGAAATGATTTTGGCGTTATTGCTCTATTTCTTTATTATCCATTGCTAATTATAGGTATTGAATTATTTATTTGGCAGTATCCAAGAATTAAAGAAAGTTTATCAATTGGATTCAAATTACTTAAAGATTATTTCAAAAGTGATAAGGAATATTTGGAATCTGTTGGTGATAAGTTGTTTATAATCTTTATAGATTTATTGATAGGTATAATGATATTTCTCGTGGGTTTTCTGATTTTAATATAGGGCAGTGATATATCTATGAAAATTGGGATTTTAGCTGATACTCATATTACAATTAAAGACGACCCTCAGAAAGTTGACTTGTTAATATCCCAATTAAAACAGATTTTTAAGGATGTTGATGAAATAATCCATGCTGGTGATATATGCGAAAACTTTTTTTTGGAAGAACTTAACAAAATTGCTCCTACGAAATGTGTTATGGGAAATTTGGACAACATTGAGGATTTGGTAGATTTCCTTAAATTTTCAGTTGGTCGTTATAATATTGGAGTAATTCATCAATTACCCCAAAATCTTGAAGATTTTATTAGAAAACGTAATTTAAATATATTAATTTATGGTCATAGTCATCAACCGATCATAGAAGGTACATCTTACAATGTGCTTCTGTTAAATCCAGGTTCACCAACAAAACCAAAAGCACCTCCTCCAAAACCTGGTTTTAAACCACCAATTGCGAGACCAAGCGTTTTAATTTTAAAGATCGATGAGAATGATATTATATCAACATTTATAATAAATTTGGATATGACAAAAAAACAAATAAGTTAAAATTAAATATAAAATAGTTCATATTATTTATACAAATATACTTTATGAAGGATAATCTAGATAAAAACAAATCTTAGTAAAATTCCAAGTTTTTCTTTTGAAATAATATTAAATTAATTAAAAAAGAGAGTGTATTGATCTGGTTAGTAGATTGGAAATGGTTCTGAAGGAACTTAATGAAAATGGTAATTTTCGAGCATCTTTATTTTCCACATCAACAGGATTAGTTTTAGCATCTCAAAAAGCGGAGGATATTGATGAAAGAGTAATAGCTGCTATGGGCTCCCTTTTAAGTGATGCGGCTTATAAGGCTGCCGAAGAAATGAATTTATCAGAAGTCCAAAGTATGAAAATTAAATATAAAGAGGATTATATTATCTGCCGAAATATAATTATTGAAGACAGTAACACACAATTTATATTAGCGGTACTAAGTGGTTTGCCAGATTCTGATGATGTAGAAAAATATTACGATCAATTGCTCGATTGGGCGGTAGATAACAGTTCTTCAGACCTTGAAAAGCTATCGACAATCTAATAATTAAATTTTTAGTTATATAAGATTTTACAATTTTTATTTTATAGATTGGTAAAATTTAAAGACTTTTTCAGATATTTGGTCCTCGTAACCCCAATAAAAATGATCTGCTCCTGATATAATTTCATATTGCTTTGGTTCAATATAGTATTTATAGTGGTCTAAAAATTTATCGAATAAGGCAATAGTATCTCTGTCTCCTTGAAGAAAAAATTTAGGTTTTTTTGATTGGGAGAGTTCTTTGTAATTAATTCCCATAAAATCCCAAGGGAAAGAGATAGCAATATAACCAATTACCTTATCTGAATGATTCACAGCAGAACAACCTATTGCGGCACCATAAGAATAACCACAAATAACTACTTTTTTTATATCTTTCTCATTTACTAAAAAATCGATACAAGCTTTAACATCGCTCAATTCTCCACTCCCATTAGAGTGAGTACCATTAGATCTTCCAACAGCTCGTAAATTAAACCTGAGACATGAAATGTCATTTCTGATTAAAATATTAAAGATTGCAGATACAACATTATTAAACATATTGCCCCCAAATTGAGGGTGTGGATGACAGATTAAAACTACAGGTTTATCTTTATTTGATTTTGATTGGAAGTATTCTGCTTCTAGTTTTATCTCATTATTTAAGATAAATATTTTTTCTATTTCTACCATAATTTTATTTAATTTTTTATCTATAATAATAATACTACTTATACTTCAGCGATAAAAATGAGTTATAACAAATTTATACTAGAAAAGAAAATTAGGGAATTTTTGATAGAAGATTGTAATTATACTGATGTTAGTTCAAAATTTATTAATAATGAAGCTCAAACTTCTTCAAGAATTATAGTGAAAAGTGATGGATATGTTTCGGGCTTAGAAGAAATCAAAATTTTATATAGTCTTTTGAGTGTATCTGTAAATTTATTAAAAAAGGATGCAGATGAGGTTAAGAAAGGAGATGTCATTGTACTATTAAATGGAAAAGTAAAAAATATACTTCTTGGAGAGAGAGTAGGCTTAAATCTCATTACACATATGAGTTCTATTACATCAACAGTAAGAGACTTTGTTAAAAAAATCAATAATTCTGGTAAAAATGTTAAAATAGCGTGTACTCGTAAAACAATTCCAGGAATGAGGATTTTTGAGAAAAAAGCAGCTGAATATGGACAGGCGGATCCACATAGATTTTCCTTAGATGATATGATTTTGTTAAAGGATACTCATTTGAGATATTATAATGGAAATGTTGAAAATCTTTTGAAAGATGTAAAAAAAACAGCAAGTTTTACTAAAAAAATTGAAATAGAGATTGAAAAAGTAAACGATGTTCTTATTGCGGCCGAGAATGGAGCAGATGTAATTATGTTAGATAATATGAACCCTGATATGGTCGAGGATGCTATAAATTTGCTAAAAAAGAGCAATTTACGAGAGAAGGTAATTATAGAAATTTCAGGGGGTATAACTTTGGAAAATATTATTGATTATTTAATATCAGAACCAGATATAATAAGCATAGGTGAAATAACTCAATTCCCATCACATAAAATGGATTTTTCCCTTCGATTTGATTAAGTAAATTTTAATCTATAATAATTTCACGGATAGAACAGATAACATCTTTTATTTTAGCTAATTGCTTATAAAGATCTTTAATTAACTCAATTTCTCCTACAAGTAAGATTAATTCTATCTTCTTTTCTGCGATTCGCCAATCTGTTATTGTTTTTATGATTTGATGGAATTTTGAACATAAATCAGAGATCTGATCAATGATTAAACTTTTAAAAGGATAGACTAGATTTATAGCCATAATTTTATATCCTTCTAAATTTTCAAAGCTTTCATGTTGTTCGATAAAGTTTATTATTGACTCTCTTAAGGCTTCACTTTTCGAATTAAATCCACTTAAGGTCCGTACTCTTTCAAATCTATCTAATAAATCATCACTGATTTGTAAAGATATTATTGGCATTATAAGATTTATTAAAGAAGAGTTTATAAAAAAATTTATTTTAGATTTTGGAATCTGAAATATTTTTATGTTCTCTTTTTTCTTCTTGCTAGAATCAAAACAATTACACCAAGAGCAGCTACTATACCTCCAGGTATAGTTAATCCGTATAAAAACATTTCAGATAGAGTTAAGGGATCAACGGGTAATCCTTCATCATATTTTGCGAGAGGTGGAACGATGTTATTTCGAAAATATTTTAACCAATTTAGTATAGCTTTCATTTGCGCATCATCACATCCTAAAGTAAACTTTAACTCATCATATATATCTGAATTAGTATATGCATTAAACCATTTTTCTAGACCTTTGCTATTAACTAACGATGAAAAACCTGTTAAATTAAATAGAGTTTCAACTGCTTGAAGTGAAAGATTTGACGGTGTTGGAACCCCCAGTTCCCAACCCTTAAGTTCACCAATACCTATCGCCTCACCGATGTCAATTCCCTCTGGAAATAATGAACCATTTGCCCATTGCCCGTAAAATAAAATTTCTGAATATCTTGCTATAGAAACACCTTGATCATACTCAAAGAGAGGAGGAACAACATCTTCTTTAAAAGATTGATTATAACCCCACATCCATTCAAGGAGTATATCCATTTGAGTATCACTTAGTCCAAAAGTCAACTTTAATTCAGTCCTAGCATCTTCAGCTTCAACAATATCGCTTGAATTTGCATCTATCCATTTTTGAAGTCCGTCAGAATCTTGTAATGAAGGTATTTCACCATCATAAGTGATGTTAACAAATGATGATGAGTTATTTGGATTCCAAAGATCTCTTGCTATTGAAAGTGAAATATTGGAGGGATCTGGGTAGCCTACTTCAAAACCAATAACACTATAAGGTAGACTAAGCATTTCACCAAGATCAAATGCTCCAAGGGTAGCATTTGCCCATTGATCATAAAACATCTCATCTGCGATCTGCAATGTTGATTTACCAGCATATTCAGGATACATAAGAGACACTAATGGGAGCAGAGCAGGAATACGATCTAGGAAAAAATAAACTGAGATCCAATCTGCCATTATTAAGAGCTGTTGCCATGTAGCATTGTAATTTAATTGCATAGTGGCATTTTTTACAGGATCATCCACTGCTTCTTGATATAGACTGAGAAAATTAACAACACCAAACGCAGGATCTAGTTCAGGATTAGGGTCAAGATCTTCAAGTAAACCCGGAACATATGGATTAGTTTTACCGAAAAGTATTGTTTGTTGGGCTTCAGGCGTATAACTTAAATTTCCCATGCCTGTATGGTTTGAAATGCCATCAAAAGTAAATATAGGAGAACCCATTAAAAGTAATTCAAATTGATATGTATCATTATTGAAGATTGTTTCTGGAGTTGCTGCTATTGCAGTAACTAATCCTCCCATTAAACTGACGTTATGTAAAGACATATTAAGCATTACTGTCATAAATGTGCCATTAACTAAAGTATGTACAATCGGCATGGCGTCCTCTTGGATTCCTAAAAGAACATCTGGAATTGCCTGAGTTTTAACGATATCTTCTATTTCAGGAACGACATCTTCTTGAATTCCTAAAAGTGCCTCAGAAATACCTTTAGAAACTTCACTTCTTAAGTATCCATTTATAATAAGTCCGGATGATATCAAACCAACACCAAAAAATAAAGCTATTATACCTATTATTTTAAATTTATTAGACATTTTATTCACACTTTTTATGCAAAATTTTTACTTTTATGATAATTTGCAGTAAATAGAAATGATAATTAATGATCATTAATACCAATGATCAATAATTCATTGTTATCTTCTACATAATATGATGCTTGTACATATAAATATTATTAAAGAAAGAATGAGGTTTTGCGATAAAAAAGAAACCTTAACAAGGATCAAATGAATAAAAAGATATTTAGAAGAAGTTATGTATAAACTCTAAACTTTTAGCTAATTCTTTTGATGAAGACAATTCTATAATTAATGGCCCTGTATAATTATAACTCTTTATTATTTCAAAAATTTCACCAAAATTAACCTTTCCTGTTCCTAGAGGTGGATGTGTATCTGAATTTTTACTGAAATTATCTACTAGATGAATATTTTTTATTTTATTGTGAAACTTTGCCCATAGTTTTTTTACATTTCCATCACAGGTGTAAAAATGGCTTGTATCATAAGTCAGGAAAAGATTAGATTGATGGATCATAGAAAATACATCTTCAATATTGCTTTCATCTGACATTATATAACAATTCTTGGGCATATTTTCAATACAAACCATAATATTCAGTCCATTTGTGAATTCTAGCAAGCTTTTTACCGATTGAGCCAGTTGCATTTTATTGAATTCTCTGATTGAAGTTATTAGAAAATTAGCTAACCCTGGATGAATTGTCATTATTTTTGCTCCAATTTTTTTACAGATTTTTGCAGTATTGCAATAAGAATCTACAGAAGCTTTAGAGATATCATAATTATGCGAGCATAAATTTACATCAATGAAAGGTCCATGGATTTGTTTTTTTATTGAGTAAGAATTAACTGTATCAATATATTTTTGCTGGTTTTTACTATTAAATATTTCAGGAGGATCTAATACCAATTCTACAACCTTAATATCATTTTCTTCAGCAAATTTAAGGCAATCCTCGGAAGCTTTAAGTAATAAATCAAACAAGTTCTCAAACTTACCTAAAAGGCCGTGTTCGATTATGTGTCCTAATGAACTTATACCTAATTCTTGCATTCCTAATCAATTTAATAAATTTTTAAGATTTTTTCTTACGCATACTTCGAGGATAATTTGCAAATAAACTCTCAAAATGCTTTTGGAACCTCTCAGCATGTTCTTTGGAAATAATTTTGGGTTCCCCTATTTGTAATGCACCCCAATATATTTTTGCAAGTTTTTCTACCAATTCAGCAAATTTTACTGCATGTCCTAAAGATTTACCACAAATAATTACTCCATGATTAGCTAGTAATGCAGCATTTTTAATTCCTAATGCTTGAAGTGCTGTTTCTCCTATCTCATCTGTGTGAGCTTTTCCAAATGGAGCAACATCAATAGAACCTCCTAAAAAAACAACTTGCTCTTCCATTATAATTGGTATATTTTTTCTTACAATAGATAGTATTGTAGCAAAAGTTGAATGTGTATGAATTACACATTGGACTTTTGGTCGGGATTTATAAATCGCCATATGGAGCTTTATTTCAGTTGATGGGAGTTTTTTAGCACTTATTGTTGTACCATCAAGACTCATATGAACGATATCTTCTATCTTTAAAGACTCATATTGATTAAAAGATGGAGTGATGAAAAATTCATCTTTTTTTACATTTCTTACGCTTATATTTCCTTCTCCAGCCTCAACTAACCCTTTAGCGAAAATTGCTTTTGCTCCTTCAACTAATTCAGACCTAAGTTGATCTTCCTTACTTACTACCATAAATATTATAATTAAAACTGAGTTAAAAATATATTTTGAAATTTTAAAGAGTGTGTTTTGGTATGGTTTGAATTATTGTTAATACTTTAAAAATTTTGAATAGTCTTTATTTTTATATCTCTTCTAATAATACCTAAATTGCCAGACCGGTTTAAAAGATTTTAATTTTTTAAAATAAAATCATGAATCGTATAATTTTGCATTGCGACATAGATTGTTTTTTTGCTGCTGTTGAGATTAGAGATAATCCAGAATATAGAGGGAAACCAGTGATTATCGGAGCAGATCCAAAGGAAGGTAAAGGACGAGGTGTAGTAGCAACATGTTCTTATGAGGCAAGAGTGTTAGGGCTCCATTCTGGGATGCCTATTTCTCAAGCGTATGATAGATGCCCGCATGGTACATATTTAAGACCAAATGGAGAGAAATATAGAAAAGCAACTAAAGCAGTCATGAAAATAATTAAAAAATATTCTGATATATTTCAACAAGTTGGCGGAGATGAAGCATATCTTGAGCTGACAAATGTATGTTCATCATGGGAGGAAGTTAAAAAGGTTGCGGAGAGTATACAAGAAGAAGTGTTTAAAAAAGTGGGGATTACTATATCTATTGGTTGTGCTCCCACCAAATCATTAGCAAAGATAGCCTCCGATTTCAAGAAACCAAATGGAATAACGATATTTACTCAAAAAAATTATAAAGAGTTGTTAGAAGATTTAGATATAACTCGCATTCCAGGCATTGGGAAAAAATCAAAAATTTATTTTAACAATAGGGGTATTTACACTATTGGGGATATAATTAATACTCCAATACATAAAATGATAGAACTTTTTGGAAAACATGGAAAATGGATTTGGAATATAGTTAATGGATTTGATAATAGAGAAGTAAAAGAATTTAATGTAGCAAGAAAATCAATCAGTAAAGAAAGGACTTTTTATGAGGATACAGATAACTTCCAAATCATTCTGGAAAAATTGGAAGAAATAAATAACAATATCCATAATATTTTAGAAAATAATGATATATATTACCGTACAATAACATTAAAAATAAGATTTGAAGGTTTTTTAACATATACTAGAGCAAAAACCCTACCGATTCCAATGAGAGATAGAAGTAAAGCATTAAACATAGTTTTAGATTTATATAAGGAATTTAAAGATAATAATAAGAAAGTAAGGTTAATAGGTATTAGATTTTCGAAACTTGAAGAAAACTCAAAGATTAAACAAATGTGTTTAATTAGTTTTGCAGTTTCTTGAGATGATTCGCAATTTTATCATGAATGATACCATTAGAAGCTATAACTGCTGGTCCACTCCACCTTAATGCATTACCTTCAAACCAAATAGGTTTATTCCTTGAATCAGTTACTTTTCCTCCTGCTTCTCTTACAATCAAATATCCTGGTAAAAAATCCCAAGAAAAAGAATGTTCTAAATCAATTGGTTTAATATATAAATCAGCACTAGCATCAGCAATTTTACAGAACTTTAGCATACTATCTACTCTTAATAATTGATTAATTCCCACTTGTTTTGCAAACTCTAAAACCCATGGTTGGTTATAATGCAATGAAATACATAATACTGCATCTTTTAATGAGTCTTGGTTGCTTACTTTTAATTTTTTAAATTTTTTCCCTCCATAAGATGCATAAGCACCTATACCCTTTACTGCTGAGAAAATTGCTAATCCTTCATCGTTATAATTTGGAACAGAAATGGCACTTGTTTTAGGATCAGATTCCTCCATAAATCCAATTCCAATTGCATATGACAATCCTTTAACATATCCTTGAGTTCCATCAATAGGATCTACTGTCCATTCTCTTGCAGAAAGTGAGCCTCGATAATTTAAAGTTTCTTTAATATCTTTCACTTTAATTTTTAATTCATCAAAGCATTCATAAATGAGTTCTTCAGACTTTGGATTAATTAATGAGCCTTCCTCTTCAGCCAAAATATGGTCTTCTGGGAATTTTTCTTTTAAATTATGTATTATGTAAATTTGGCTAGCTAGATCAGCTAACGTAACTGGTGATTGATCTTGTTTTTCAAATGATTTAAAACCTTTTTCTTTAAACCATTCTGGAATTTTATAAGCTTTTTTTACAAGATTAATTGCTAATTCAGATTCTTTAGTGTACATTTTCATATTTTTAATAATACAAAATTCTAAAAAAATTATAATATTTCTCGACTTTCAATCTTCTTTAATCAACTTAGATTTCTTGAAATCCATCGTTTCTATATCTATGACTACATAGTCCAAATAATTTTCATGTTGGTGTGATTGCCCTGGTTGGATACAAATAGTCTTACCAATAGATGATTTCCATATTCCTGATACTTTTGGACTTTCATGAATATGACCATGAAAAGAGAGTAAGGGTTGAGTTCTCATTAAAAATTCATAAATTGCAATAGATCCTACTTCTCGACCATCGTGGCATACATCAAGCCCAATTTTACTAGGTGGCATGTGAAATATATAAATAGTCTTTTTCATATTATTTGGTTTGACCAATTGATTCAATTCATCCTCTAGGGTAGGAAGAGATTTTATGTATGACGCCCAATCTTCAATTTTTCTCCATCCATTTGGATTAGAGATGTATTGCTTCCCAATTTGTTTTGGTAATTTGAAATCTCTGTTATCCGTCCTTGCCCTATCTTTAAGTCCAAAAGGAAGATCCGTCACCCAGTTCATCCCAATAAATTCATAACCATGATCCTTTATTTGAAATCTTTTTTGAGCAAGATTAATCACATATGAGTATTTATTACATGTCTCTTGAAATAGATCATCAAATATTATACAATCATCATTACCAAGTTGACAAGCATAATATAACTCTGAGGATTCAAAATTAGAAAAATAACCATCGAGAAAACCAGTTATAAATTTATCTTGATGTAATAAATTCCCTTTAAATGTAAGCATATCTCCACCATTAATTACCATATCAACATTTAAAGATTTAGCTTCATGTAAAATTCTTTCGTATTTCCATGTAATTCCATGTAAGTCTGTGATATATAATATCTTCATTTAAAACCTCTGAATATTGAAATTTCAATTAAAAGAATTAGCTTATTAGTCAATAAAAAATTTTCTATTTAATAAAATAGGAGTCTTTTTATCTCATTTTCATAATCAATCGTCAAAGGAAACTTATCAATTTTCAGTTTGTGTTGTCTATTTCTATTTTTTACATCAAATCCAACATTCAATTCTTTCAAAAGCCATACTAACTTATAAATTTCAATTTTTTTCTTAAAATCATTATCAATTCTATGATATTTTGAATAACCTTCATAAAATGAATCTATTGGACTATATCTCTCTAGATTTCTTAGTGTTAAATATTCTATTTTTACAAAATCTTGTGCTCTACAACCAACACACCACTCATCAAAATCTATTAATCCTCTTATTTGAAAGTTAGTAGGATCTTCTTTCACAATAATGTTTTGATCTTGAAAATCATTATGTATTAAGGCATAATCAATTTGATCTTCAATTAAGACCTCAGAATCTCTAATATAATCCCTTATCTCTTTTATGAATTCAAATTTATGCCTTTTTGCTTCTTGAATTTGGTTTTCTAATTTTTTATTAAAAACTTCTAAAAATGTATCTTTTTTCTTACCGATGTCTTTTACATTTTCATAGGGAGAATCAAAACTTATTTGATGCAATTTTCCTAAGAGAATACCTAAATCCCTAAATAAATTTAGAAATTTTGTTTTCCTTAAGGTAATTTCTTCACTCAAATATTGCTTTAAATACCAATGTAATGTTTTTCCGTGAATATAATCCTGTACTGTGAAGATATATGGAACTGTTTCTTTAGTTTCATCGTAATAAATTAGATTTCCTACGGAAACAATAGGAAGTTTATCTTTATGGAAGAGATAAGCCCCCATTTTACTTGATACGATATTATCTACCTGACCTGCGAGATTGTCCATATCTCCGTTCAAGGTACCATCTAGAAAAGGATATAATAATTTTTCTTTTACGATGTTTTCAAATGGAAAGTTTTCACACGTTCGAAATCTAAAAATTAAATGACTATTTTCAAAATTTACTCGATATATTGTATTTATTGTAGCATCAAATGGACCTATAATCTTTTTTAACTTCCCTTGTTCAATTAGAACATCTACGTCTGAGAATGTTTTAATAATCTCCTTAAATTGATATAGATCTTCTTTCCCTAAGAAATATAACTGATATATTTGCTTTTGGTTTAGCAAATAATTAACGGTAGCCTCTATTCTGCCTTTTGTTATTTCATCTAGATCTATTTGACGTTTAGGAGAAAGTAAAGGAATCTCTTCTATAGGAGTTTTCAATCTATCTTTATAGAGATGAAGAAATGCGTATTTTAATCCACGTCTTTCTTTTCCTTCATCGATTTTAACATCATATATCTTATTTCTGATATCATTGATTTGATCTTGTAATTGATGAACTTCTAATATCTTATCCTCAAGAGCAAAATAGTATAATTTTGAGCTGAGATTTACTAAATTACCAATACTAGATACTATTCCACTAAATTTTCTTTTTTCTGGAGAAATTAATTGGAAGAAGTTTTGAAAGTTATTTTCCATCCCACAATGAACTGAAAAATCATCATTTAATAATTGAATGTAGGATTTACAGTTTTTTATATTGTAAAAAGAATCATTTAATCCTTTCAGATTTTGAAATTCTTTTAAATTATTCAATATTTCTGGGTCTATTTCATTTCCAGCAAATTGAACAGGATTGTTATGCAAATAAATCTGGTTTTTAAAATTAATCGCCCCCAATATATTTTCAAAATATGATTTTAGACTCTCATTCGAAATTTTTTCTGAAATTGGTGGACTAAGCATAAAATTGATATTATTAAATTTTTTTGCTAAATCTTCTATTTGATCTATTGAATCCGCGACTTCATTGCTATATATTCCAACTAAAATAGGAATTTTACCTCCTGAGATTTCAATTGCTAAATTAATAAGTTTAATCTTCTGTTCTAGTTTATCTGAAAAAAGTTTTCCTTCTCCTGTAGTTCCGAAAAGAATAAGAGAATCAGCTCCATTTGTTAATATGTGACGATGTAGCAGTGAATTTAGTTCTTCATTAATTTTAAAATCTTTTTCATAGAAAGTTACAGTATCGCAGACAGCGCCACTAATAGTTTGCATATCTAATCCCTTCAGTTGCTTATACCAAAGAAGAAACTTTGATTAGTTATAAAATTTGGAATTAGGATTTTTCAATTTATATAATTTAGTATGTTTTCGAATAATAATATATTATTTTATAAAATTAAAATATAATAAATTTTAATCATTTATTAGATTTAAACAGATTTAAATTTCTAATTTTTGGGATTTAAAATTTTTTGTAAAATTGATAGTAAAGACATTCCGCTTGTTATTACAGGAACTAGCCCATTTATAGGAGCAGGTCAATTTGGATTTAAAGGACTTGAATGGCGTAAAAAATATCTAAATAATCCAGATAAAATGCTCGAAATTTTAGAAACAAGTTATCAAGCTGGTGCGCGGGGGATTGAAGTTATCCCAACAGGGAAAATATTGGAAGCTGCAAAAATCATGGTTGACACTTATAGTGATTATGTTATTACCGGATCAACTTATCCAGGCATAAATCCAAAAATTGAAGCACTTATAGAAAATGGTGCCAAATTAATATTTGTTCACGCTATTATCTCAGATAGAAAAGACAATATAATGATTGAACTTTTAGATGCTATTTCAAGTCGCGGGACTATTCCAGGGATTGCAACACATGAACCAATATCAATGATAAGATATGTAATAGAAAATAATTTAAATGTAAGAGTGTTTTTAATTCCTTTTAATGCAAACCGAAAATTTATGGGTAATGCCAAGGAATTAGAGGAACTTGTTGATAATACAAATGAGTACTATTTTATTGGAATGAAGACTTTAGCTGCTGGAGCAATTACTCCAAAAATTGCATTTGATTATATTTCTAGGCATAATATATGTGCTGTTACTATCGGAATGGTGACAAAACAACAAGCAGAAGAATCAACCAAAATTGCTTTGAAAGCTTTAAGTGGTAAAAAAGCTTAATTAGATTTTTTTAGAATCTTTAAATATATCAAATATCTCCATTTCGTACTCCACAGTATCTTCTGGTAATAAATGAGGATCCTTTACTAATTTTGCTAAATAATAAACTTTTGCACCTCTCTCAAGATATTGTAAAACTGTATATGCCCCTTCTAAATGACTCCCACAACAAATATTCCCATGATTTGCCAATAAAACTGCATTTTTTTCTCCTAAAGCATTAAGAACTTCTTTTGCTAACTCTTCAGAACCAGCTTCTCCGTATTTTGCACATAAAACTTCTCCTCCTATGTAAGGCACTAATTCTTCCATAATAGGAGGAAGAGAAAGATTCAACGTACTAAGAACTGTAGAGTATATACTATGAGCATGGATTATTGCATTAATATCGCTTCGATCTTTATAAATTCCTATATGTAATTTTTTTTCGACAGAAGGATTTCGATCTCCGTCAATAACTTTCCCTTCCATGTCAATAATTAGTATATCTTCTGGTAGCATTATATCATATCTTACGTTACTTGGAGTAATCAGAACTAATTCTGTTTCTTCGCTTTTAATTCTAGCACTAACGTTCCCTGCTGATCCGATAACATGTCCATCATTCAATAATGTCTTACACAGGTCCACAATGTCTTTCCTTAATCCTTTTATCTGTCCATTAGATATTTTCTTTCTAAATCCCTTATCTTTAAAAACTTCTGGATTTAAAACATGTTTGGGAACATCACCATTTAACCAAGATTTTATATCTTCCAAGAGTATTTTTGAATGTCGATCTTTTACTTCAATTGTATCTCCTCCTATATGAGGGGTGACAATTGCATTCTCTAATTCAATAAATTCATTATCTTCGTCAATCGGTTCAAGAGGAAATACATCTAAAGCCGCACCAGCAATAATTTTATTTTTTAAAGCATTATATAAAGCTTCATAATCTATAATACTTCCTTTGGCGAGATTTAGTAGAAAAGCTGAATTCTTCATCATTTTTATTTTTTCTTCATTAATCAGATTATAATTATCATCAGTTGCAACTGCATGGATAGTAATAAAATCTGAGTTTCTCATTAGAAATTCAATATCAACTTTCTTTCCATACTTTTCAATATATTCTTTTGGTACGTAAGGATCATATATCAAAAATTTTACTTTATAAGACTTTAACCGATCTGCTACTCTCCTTCCAATCTGTCCTAATCCTATTATTCCAATTGTTTTTCCTTTTAACTCAATACCTTCGAATTTATTAAAATAGCTTATATAATCTTCGAAATCAGTTAGTTCAAATTTATTCGAATGTAAATTTCTCTCAACTTGATGTAAATTTCTTGCCAACATTAACATGAGACCGATAGTCAACTCTGCTACAGCATCAACATTCCTTAGAGGTGTATTTAATACGGGGATATTATTTTTCGTTGCAGTATCTAAATCGACATTAAAAGGATCACCTCGACAAGAGACAATCAATTTTAATTTAGATTCCTCAAAAATTTCAGGTTTCTTAATATCATCTGTTTCTGTTATAAAAATATCGTATCCTTTTAACTTTTCAATTAGCTCTTTAACATCAAAATATATTATACCTGTTTCTCTCCATGGTTCATACGTAATATCCAAAATATTCTTTAATTCTTTTAGAACTTCCTCTGATAAAGTTGCTGTTATTAGTGCCTTCAAGATTCTTGATTCTATTGTTTATTTCTTTTTATATTCAAGTAATAAATTTTAATAAAGTAAAAGAAAAAAATTTAGTTAAAACATTAGACTTCTAAGTTTCATTAGACTTCTCATATTTCCTTCGATTATTTTTATTTTCCCATCAGAATATGCTTTAATAGCTCCTAGATCCTTATTAAAGAGATCAATCATAACTTGTTCAGCAGTAAATTCAATTTTTACAGGTGCATTCTCATCTGGAGTATTGTCTCTTACTTCAATTCCTTGATCTGTGTAAACCAATAGTAAAACTTTTCTATTTGTGTCTAAAAATGTCATTTGAATGGGTTCTTCATAATTAGCCAATTTCTTTCTTACTTTTTCATTGTTAATGTAACGATTTTTAATTTCTTCTAAACAATCTCCAATATTTTTAAACTCTGGCATTTTTTTCTTATATTTATTGAATTAATTCAAATCTTACTAAAGTTTTATATATCATTTATAAAAAGAATTCAACTATTAATAAAGTAATACAAGAAATTCACACATAAATATTTTTAAATTCAAAATTCATTGACTTTTTTCTTTAAATTCTTCCATTCTACATATGCTTGTTCATAGTAGTTTGAGACATCAGGATCGAAAGTGATTTTATCAAAATTAATAAGTTCTTTTATTATAGTCTTGTAATCTGCATACATTTTTAAACCAATTAGTGAATTCATAGCACATCCGATAAAAGCGGAATCTCTACAAGTAGGGATATTCAAATTTTCTTTTAAAATATTTGATAAAATTTTCAAAATTTCATTAGATTTTGCTATCCCACCGGCACAAAAGGTTGTGATTTTTGATTTAGTAAATTTGGGTAACACTTTAAAATTTTCAAGGATTCCATAACAAATGTTTTCAATACTACTTCTTACAAAATTTTCAATTGTAGGAAGATCTTCAGATACTAGAGTTGGAGGGGGAAAGACAAACACCCCCCTTTTAATTGTAGTTTGATCTTTTATATTCATAATATCAGGTCCTAAGAAGGCGAAAGTTGATCCTGAGCCCTGTTTTTCTTTTTTTAAAAATTCTTCAATGATAGAATCTTTATTTCCGCGAAGATCTTTTAATAAGTGTTCTTTTAACCAATCATAAACTATTCCTGTATTGCCCGGATTACCTTCGATTAACCATTTTCCTTTAAGGGAATGAAATAATGTCCAATGATTATATTTTGGATCTAAAATTGGTTCATTTACTACTATGTGAAGTGGTCCTGTAGAACCTAAACTAATTCCTACATTTCCATCTTCAATAACACCCATCCCTAATAAAGTTGCTTGAGTATCTCCTCCTGTTTTAATGACTGGAATTGAGTTCTTTTTTAGATCAAAATATTTAACTAGCTCTGATTTTAATTCTCCAATGATAGTCCCTGAATCTATAAATTTAGGGAAAAAATCAGGATCAAAATTAAAAGCATCAATTATTTCAGAACTCCATTTTCCTTTTTTAATATCAAGAATTTGAGATTCTGAAGCAGATGTCAAATCTGAACAGATTTCTCCCGTGAGTTTATATACAATCCAATCATCTAACATTAAAACCTTGTTTATTTTTTTATATAATTCTTCTTCCTCTTCTTTAAACCATAATAAACGTGATAAGCAGAATAATATTGAAGGGCTATGACCTGTAATATTAAATAATTCTTCTTCTGAAAATTCATCTTCAATTAAATAAGCACTGTCAATCCCACGAACATCTATATTAGGTCCTCCATAAATAACCTCTCCTAGTTTATCTATAAATACAACTGCTATTCTTTGAGCACAGGAGGATATGCCAATGATATTTATCTTTTTATTTTTCTTCAATAATTCCTGAATACAAAATTGGATTTTATTCCATAAATCTTTCATATCAAACCGTTTTGCGAATCCATCGATATCCTCGTCAACTATAATCAAATCTTGGTTAATAAATGATTCTAATTTTAGTTGATCAGAGACTAAACCCACTTTAATTCTATGAGAAGATATATCTATTGCTAAAATTTTATTATTAGAATATTCCATTTTTTAATTTTATAAAAAATTTAATAATTATTTCTTTTTTAAAATTAGGTTAATAAATTATTTCAAATACTTCCTAACTATCTCTCCCCTTGGTTCTTTCTCCTCAAACAAAATTGCTTGAAAAGAATAAATTTTTGTGTCTTTCATTTTCCATGCATCTTCAGGTAACCATGCTTTCATACATGTATGTGAAAGAAATGTCTCCACATCCCAATTTCTGTCATGATCTACTGGAACTTGGGGAAGTAATAACCCTCTTCTCATTCCTCTTTCAGCTATAAGCCCATCTCTACCTATTATAATTTTATCAAGGTATTCTTTTGGATCATTTACATCTAATAAAATAGGGGGGGTTAAAATAGATAATTCAATTATGATATCATCCATTTCTTCAATAGTTACAGAAGGAAATCGTGGATCCTCTATAGCTGAACTAACTGAAACCCTATGAATCACATCATATAAAGGATATGTTGGTTCTATGTAACCGATACACCCCCTTAATGTATTTCCACTAATATCAAATCTATTTAAGGTCACAAATGCTCCATACATATCTCCAAAAGTAGTCTTTATTTCTTGAGGAACAGGGATTCTTCTATTATTTTTTAAAAAATATTCAATATTGTCACGAGCAAACCTGATAAGTAGTTTACCATCTTCAATATTAAATTTTTCATTATCAGTCATTTTCTTACCACTATTATTCTTTATTCTATTTTTTATTATGTTATTTATACATTTATATTTTATAACAATCTTTTTATCACTTTTCCTATTGGTTCAATAGCTTCAACATTTATTTCGATTCCGCTTATGAATACTTTCCAAATTTGAACTGATGTTTTTAAATTTTCGAATGGAGAATATTTAGCTTTACTTTTAAACTTTTTAGAATTTATAGTATATTCAGGAATTTTTTCTACTATAAATAAATCAGCATCATATCCTTCTTTTATAAATCCTTTACTTTTTAATTTGAATTTTTTTGCAGGATTTTCTGATGCACATTTTACAAAATTCTCTAAAGAGAGTTGGTATTGAAAAACTTTATTAAGTAATAATAACGGATATGTTTCAAAACCGGGAAATCCAGATGGCGCACTATCATAGTTTTTTGATTTCTCCTCTAAAGTATGTGGCGCGTGGTCTGTTCCAATTAACTCAATATTTCCATTTTCAAGTTCGTTAAATAAGAATTCTGGATGTTTTTTATCTCTTAAAGGTGGCAGTACTTTTCCATAGTTGTCATTTTCTAAATTTAAATTATTTGATAGGAGAAGATGATGAGGAGTAATTTCAAAAGAAATTTTAAATTTCTTTTCAGAACCTAAAGTTTCTTTTATTATACGATAACTATTTTTACAGCTTATGTGACAAAAATGAATAATTGGGTATTTTTCGGGAGTTAATTTATTGGTGGTAATAGTTTTTTTATATTGATCTATAATAAATTTAACATACTTTTCCTCCATATTAACAGGATGTAATTTATTATGAAGTTCTAAAACATTTTTTCCTTTACTTTTAAATTCTTCAACTTTTATATATTTTTCAGAATCTGAGATCGACCAATCTGCGTGTATAAATATTGGAATACTAAATCTAGAGGAAATGGTTAAGATAGATTGAATATTACGCGGATTTTTCCAATCTATTTCGTTTAATGAGTCGAGTGGATAAATTTTAAATCCGATGACCCCTAAATCTATGATTCTTTTAATTTCATCCTCATCAATTCCTTTAGGAACCCCCGCAATAAATCCAACATTAACATAAATATTGTTTTCTGCTTTTTCTATCCATTTTTTAATTTGCTCTAGATTAATAGCAGGAGGTTTTGTATTTGGCATATTGAACACAGTTGTTATGCCAGAGAAAGCAGCTGCTTTTGTTCCAGTAAGAAAAGTCTCCTTTTCGCTTTGTTCCATATCTCGTAAATGAGAATGAATATCTATTATTCCTGGTAAAACTAATTTACTTTGGCAATCAATTTCTTTATTATCTTCATTTTTTTTGACTAAATCTTTGTAATCTTTTTCGCTTAAGTTAAATTTAACTAATTGTATTAAGCCTTTATTAATGAGAAGAACTCCCTTACGTATTAAGCCATCGGTATATACATTTACATTATATAGAATCATATGATTTTAAATGAATTTGTTGATCAATTTGAAAATTAATATATAAAATTTTATTTTCTACTCCTTCAATTTTTGAAAGATTTCTATATTTAATATTTTTCAACTCCTCAAATAGTTCAACAACATCAGGATTATCTTTTGACATAGTAAAAGTTGGCATAATAAAAAGTAACTCACTTAGATTACCTAAAATCTGATTATTAAAATCGATAAAATCACATTCTTCTCTTGAGTGTTTATTAGGATCTAATATTAAATAATATTCTCCAGTAAATATTGATTTTAAAAAAGCGTAAAAACTACTGTTATCTTTAAAACCTCTAACAAAAATTCCAGGAGTAGATTTTATCCATTGTGTATATATAAGATTTTTATGTTGTTCAGTCATGTTAATTGCCCTTTTGAGAAGTAATGCTTGAGATCTTTCATCTGGTCCTAAATATTTTAACTTATTTCCTTTAAATTGTATTAACAAATGTTCATCTTGAAAATATAAATAGAGATTATTATATTTCCTAATTGAATAAGATAAACAGAATGTTTCTCTAATACATGAACAGAGTTTATATATTTCTAAAGGTGTCTTTCCTTTATCAATATCGTTTTTTGAGTAAGGAGTTATATTTTTAACAAATAACAGGAAATTAACCAATTTTATCAGAATCTATTAATATTTAAATTTATAATCCTCCAAATTGCTTGAACAATTTATCAAAGCCAGGAGGTAGTTTAGGAGCTCCTTTTCCACCTTTTTTTCTCATTTGCATAAATCTTTTCATAAACTTTTTCATTTGATTATATTGGTCAAGCATCTTGTTTATTATAGCATATTCCGTACCACTTCCTATCGCAATTCGTCTTTTTCGGGTTTTTTTAATTATTTTTGGATTTTCTTTTTCTAACTGTGTCATAGAATTAAGGACAACTTCCCATTTTTCAAGACCTTTTTCCATGTCGTCTTTCAGAACATCTGGAATATTTCCTGCGCCCATCATTGTAAGGATTTGCTTCATTCTCCCAACTTTCTTTATACCTTTCAATTGAATATAGAGATCTTCGAGTGTAAATTTTCCATGCATTAAACGCTTCATAGTTTCCTGATCTGGCATAACTTCTGCTTCTTGTACTTTTTGTATCAGACCTTCAATATCTGGTACTCCCAATAAGGTTCCTACAAATTTAGTTGGTTCAAATTCCTCAAATTCATCAACTTTCTCACCAATACCGATAAATCGAATACAAACTCCTGTGGCTGCACAAGCAGATAAAGCACCACCACCTTTAGCTGTCCCATCCAATTTTGTGATTATAATACTTCCTAGATTAGTAGCCTTAGCAAATTCTTCTGCTTGAGAATAAGCTTGTTGCCCTAAAGTACCATCAATGACTAGGATTACTTCATTTGGCTTTAGAGATTGTTCTATCTTTGTCATTTCTTCCATTAATTCCTTTTCTTCCTTATGTCTTCCAGCAGTATCAACAATGATAATATCAAATCCTTCTAAGATCGCTTTTTTAGTTTCTTTAACAGCGATTCTTATAGAATTTTTTTCAGTAGGATTCCCAAAACAGCGTACTCCGATTTTTTCAGTTAACTGTACAAGTTGTTCATATGCACCAGGACGCCATGTATCAGAAGTAACAGTAGCAACTTTAAAACCTTTAGCTAAATAATATTTTGCTAACTTAGCAACTGTTGTTGTCTTTCCCGATCCTTGAATACCAACTAGTAATATAACATTCTTTTTTCCTGGTTTTATTCTTATAGGAGCTGGTTTTCCACCTAAGATTTTTATTAACTCATCATGAATTAATTTAATTATAAAATCTTTTCGCCTTGCTTTTTGCAGTTTAGTGTTCATTGCTTCCTTCTTAATATTTTCAGTCATATCAAATACTAATTCAACTTTCACATCACCAGAAAGCAATGCTCTCTGGAGATCTTGTATTAAAGCATTAATTGCATCTTTGTCAACTTGGGGTAAGCGCCTTATTTTTCTAATTGCATTGTCTAAACTTCTGCCTAATTTCTCTAAAACCATAGTTAACCTAAATCAGATTTTATCTCAATTATATATAATTTCCAAAAAATAATATTTTTTTTGAAATAAAAATAATATTATATAAAAAAATTAGGATTGTTAAAATTAAAAGTATTTGAATAAGCAAATTCAAGGTGTAAAAGTACATGTCAATTAGAAGAACAGAGATACAAAAATTAAAAACGGGACAATATATTATGGTCGAGGAGGAGCCATGTGTTATAAAAAGTACAGAAAGATCCAAGAGTGGAAAACATGGTCATGCCAAGGTAAGAGTTGTGTGTGTTGGTATATTTGATAATAACAAACGTTCATTGACATTTCCAAGTGGATCAATGGTAAACATACCTGAGATTATCAAAGGTAATGCACAAATTAACTTTATAGAAGATAATTTGATAAATATAATGGATTTAGAGACTTACGAATCTTTGGATGTAGAATGGCCAACAGAAGAAGATCTTGTCAATAAACTTAAAGAATTACAGGTAGATCCAAATAAAATGTCAAGTTCGCAGATTGAATTTTGGCAAATTGCTGGTAAAACTTTAATAAATAGAATTTTTCAAAATTAACCAATTTTTTTAAATTTTTTCTGAAGAGATCAAAACTTTTATTTTCTTTAAAACTATAATTTTTTTGAGAAAGAAACATAAATTAAAATTAGTTTTTGAAATTCTGAGATGCACATGGAAAAAAAAGCAATAGCAATAGCAAGCAGATTAGATTCTGAACGTGCGATAAAATTAGTAAAGAGAATTTTTGAATTTCTAATTAAGAAAGGTGAAGTTGTTTATTTAGAAACTCGAATAGCTCCTAGAATTTTACCTCATAGTGCAAAAGATTTAATTCAAATGACTTCTGATAACATAAAATTTGTAATATCCACTGGTGGGGATGGAACAATTCTGCGGGTGGCTAACACTCTACCACAAGATGATCCACCTCCGATAATAGGTGTAAATATCAGATCTTTAGGCTTTTTAGATGAATCTAATGAAAGAACTATATTTAAGGATTTGAATCAAATATTAAAAGGTGATTATTATGTTGAAAAGTGCTCAAAAATAACACCTTATATTGTAAAGAATAATTCTCAGGAAATTAAGTTAAATAATGCTTTAAATGAAATTTTAATTGTATCATCAAAGAGTTCTAAAGTATTACAGATATCTGTAAAAGTTAATGGGGTTTTTTTAAATCGAAGTTATTTAGATGGATTAATTATTTCCACATCCACGGGTTCCACGGCGTATAACTTGAGTGCTGGTGGAGCAATTGTTAGCCCTTCCTTAGAAATTATGCAATTAACACCATTAAATAGTTTTGCTCGTTCGGGATTAAAACCAATAGTTCTCCCAATTGATAGTGAAGTAGAGGTTCAACTTTTAAGACCACGCTTGAATGCTAAAATCGTTATTGATGGACAGTATACTGTAAAACAAATACAACCAAACACTAGAATTAGGATAAGAAAGGCATCCTCATATGCTAAATTTATACGATTTAGTAATAAAAAAGTAAATTACTATCGGCGCTTAAGAAAGAAAATTATAGGAACATTACGGGTCCCCTTAGATGACAGCCCTGAAGAATAAAGATAGAGATCAAAAAGAAAAGATCTCAATATTTGATACCAATATTTTTCTAACTGGTATAGACTTCAATATTTTTAAGGGAATAATATTTACTACTCCAGGTATTATTAATGAAATTAAAATAAACAAGACTCATAGAAATATTTTAAATAAACTTCAAGTAGCAATCGAAACTAAAAAATTAAGAGTAAGGATCCCAGAAAAAAAATATGTACAAGAGATTGAGAGAAAATCTGTGATAACAGGGGATTTTAATGCACTTTCAACAGAAGATAAAGAATTACTAGCCTTAGCTTTAGAGTTAAGAGAAGAGTCTGATCAAAATATAAGAATGTATACTAATGATTATTCGATTGAAAATGTATGTTCTAAATTAAATATCCCTTTTTCACCAATGTTTAAAGAAGGGATTAAAAAAATGATAATTTGGGAAATCTTTTGTCCTTTTTGTAATCAAATTTACAATACAGATGACTTAAATAAAAATTGTGAAAGTTGTGGCTCACCGTTGAAAAGAAGACCTAATCGTAATAAACATTAGTAGTGGTAATTATATAAATAAATATCTATATATTTATTGAAAAGCGATTAAAAACAAGGATGACTAATGGGAGTTAAAATAAATGAACTAGTTAAGGAAGTTAAAAGAACAATTACTTTTGAAAATCTTTTTCAAAAAAGTATAGCAATTGACGCTTTTAACACAATATATCAATTTTTAGCAATAATCCGTCAAAGAGATGGAACACCATTGAAGGATTTTCAAGGGAACGTAACTTCACATCTTTCTGGTCTTTTTTATAGGACTATTAATTTTTTAGAGCATAATGTCAAACCAATTTATGTTTTCGATGGTGAGCCCTCTATTTTAAAATTTGATACTATTAAAGAAAGGCAAAAAGTTAAAGAAGAAGCTAGAGAGAAGATGATCGAAGCACAGGAGGCTGAAGATTTTAGAGAAGCTAAAAAATTTGCTCAGTTTACATCTAAACTTGATTCTAATATGATAGATGAAAGTAAAAAATTAATTAAATATATGGGAATACCGATAATTCAAGCTACATCTGAAGGAGAAGCTCAAATAGCGTATTTAGTAGAAGTAGGTGATGCTTGGGCTTGTGCATCTCAAGATTATGATACATTATTATTTGGAGGAGATAGATTAGTTAGAAATTTTGCTATAAGTAGGAGTAGAAAAGTTAAAGATACTACTATAACACTTGATATAGAATATGTATCTTTATCAAAATTTTTAAACAACTTTGGAATAACACGTGAACAATTAATAGAGATGGGAGTCTTAATAGGAACTGATTTTTTTCCTGGTATTAAAGGAATTGGTCAAAAAATAGCTTTAGATTTAATAAAAAAATACAACTCGTTAGAAAATATTGTTAAAAATAAAGTTATAATCGGGGGCCAAGAGATTCAAATTGACTTAGAGGTAATTAAACAGGTAAAAAGCATATTTTTAGAACCAAATATTAAAAAAGATTATCAAATTTCAAAGCAAAAGGGAATAGACTATGAAAAATTAGAAGAACTACTCATTGAACAACATAATTTTTCTAAACAAAGAGTTGAAAATGCTTTAGATCGACTTAGAAAAATAGATTCTTCTAAGGTTCAAGTATCTTTAGACAGTTTTCTTAAAAGAAATTAAAAGAGTCATATTTCAAAAAAGCAAAAATTTTTACAAAATTAATATTTCATTTATTTAATCAATTTAAATTTTCTTATATAAAATGTCATCAAAAGATCCCAGTAATGAGGACAAAGAAAATAACGCACCAAGTGTTACTTTGAGAGTTCAAAAAGCTAAAAAAAGAGACATTGGGCGAAATATTATAAGGATTGATCAAGAAACAATGGAATCGTTGAATATTCAAACTGGCGATGTCATTGCTCTTATCGGTAAGAAAAAGAGTGCAGGTATTGCATGGCCCAGTTATCCTCAAGATAATGGTTTAGGAATAGTTCGTATAGATTCAAGGTTACAACAAAATACAGGAACCAGAATCGATGATACTTTAGAAATTTGTAAAGTTAATGCTGAGGTTGCTCAACTTGTTGTTTTAGCACCGTCAAATATTCCTATTAGAAATGATCCTAGATTTGAAAGTTTCGTAAAGAGGAAGTTAAATAATTACCCTGTAACGATTGATGATTATATTCCTATATCTATTGGAATAAGCAGAGAAATACAATTTAAAGTAATAAATGTAAGACCTAATGAGGTCTGCATTATAAAACAAGAAACTATTGTGAATATAAGCGATCGAGTAACTGAAGATATAGAGAGAGGTCCTGATTATTTAACCTATGAAGATGTTGGTGGATTAGATAGAGAGATACAAAGAGTAAGAGAAATGGTAGAATTACCCTTGCGACATCCATCTTTATTCAAACGATTAGGAATAGATCCTCCTAAGGGTGTATTATTAAGAGGCCCACCAGGTTGCGGAAAAACTTTATTAGCCAGAGCTGTCGCTAATGAAAGTGAAGCACATTTTATATCTATCAATGGACCTGAAATCATGAGTAAATTCTATGGGGAATCTGAAAAAAAATTACGTAAACTCTTTATCGAGGCAGAAGAAAAAAGTCCTTCAATTATATTCATTGATGAGATAGATGCTATTGCTCCAAAAAGAGAGACAGTTACAGGAGAAGTAGAACGAAGAGTTGTTGCTCAACTTCTAGCATTAATGGATGGACTTCATGGTAGGGGTAAAGTTATTGTTATAGGAGCTACTAATAGACCAAATAGTTTAGATCCGGCATTACGAAGACCCGGTAGGTTTGATCGAGAAATTGAAATAAAAGTTCCTAATGAAAAAGGGAGAAGAGAAATTTTTCAAATACACACTCGAAATATGCCCCTTGATAAGAAAATTTCATTAAAAGAATTTTCTCAAATTACTCATGGATTCGTTGGAGCAGACATTTCAGCAGTTTGTACTGAAGCTGCGATGTCAGCACTGCGGAGATATCTACCCAAAATCGATTTGGAATCGGAAATTATTGAACCAGAACTATTAGAACAAATTGAAGTCACTAAGGGTGATTTTGATGAAGCATTAAAAGAAGTTTTGCCTTCTGGAATAAGAGAAGTATTTGTAGAAGTCCCTAACGTTTCTTGGGATCAGGTAGGGGGATTAGATGATTTAAAACAAAAATTAATCGAAGCAGTAGAATGGCCTTTATCACATCCAAACATATTCAATCGTATGGGCATAACTCCACCAAGAGGAATTTTACTCTATGGACCTCCAGGATGCGGAAAAACTCTATTAGCAAGGGCTGTAGCTACTGAAAGCAAAGCTAATTTCATATCGATAAAAGGACCTGAGCTCTTATCTAAATGGGTAGGTGAAAGTGAAAAAGCGATTAGAGAAATTTTTCGTAAAGCCAAAATGGCGGCACCTTGTATCATATTTTTTGATGAATTCGACTCAATAGCACCAAGCCGAGGGCGACATACTTCTGATTCTGGAGTGAGTGAAAAAGTATTATCTCAATTTTTAACAGAATTAGATGGATTAGAAATTAATAAAGATATTGTAGTAATAGCTGCTACAAATCGACCTGATATATTAGACCCTGCACTGATTAGACCCGGTAGAATTGATAGAATATTACTTGTTCCTGCTCCTGACGAAAAAGGAAGGTTAGAAATCTTAAAGATATTTACAGAGGAGATGCCTTTAGTAAATAATATTAAATTAGAAGAATTAAATGAGTTAATCGATGGGTTTTCTGGAGCTGATATAGAAACCTGGTGTCGTGAGGCAGCTATGATTGCTCTCAGAGAAAATATTAGAGCAAGAAAAGTTTCTATAGAACACTTTAAGGAAGCAAGAAAATTTGTTAGTCCAACATTATCAGACGAGATAATTGAATGGTATGAAAAGTTTGGAGAAAAGCTTAAGAGCAGAAGAATTGAAGAATCAAAAGAGGATCGAATGGTTGTTTAAAATTTAAAATTCGTAAAATTAATTTAAAAACAAAAATTAATCACTACAATCTCCAATATTCTATTTTTTAATTTATGAAAATGGTGAAATAATTATCGAAACTCATAGATGGAATCAGAAGCCACTAATCAATTCAATATTAGATATACTTATTAAAAACAAGGGAGAAATTTTGGATAAAAGGCTTGAGGAACTCTTGAAAAAAGAATTTCCTTATGTTAATTCTTTAATTTTGGAAGAGCTATTTATGAAATTAGAAAGTATGGGCGTTGTAAATGTTTTTCGAGTTTCAAAAAATAAAAAAATGATTGTCCTCAATAAACAGAATCCATCAATTAAAAATGATGTAATGAACGGTTTATTTTAATTAATTATTCTGCCATTTCAAGCAAACTTGAGCTAATGAATTATCTCCGAATTGTGGTTTATATTTTCTTTCCCTAATATCTATAAAAGCAGGGTAATTGACAGCATTTCCCATCAGCAACATTTCGCCTACACCCAAACTAGAAATCATACTTGCATATTCCTGAGTAATTGCTTCTGAACTATCCATCAGATGTTTTAAATCATATGGATTTTTAATATTTAAAACCATCTTAGAATTACATTGAGAAAGCGCAGTAGTACTCAACTTTTTTGGTCTTTGACTTATTAAACATAAGCATGCCATGAATTTTCTTCCCTCTCTAGCAATCATTTCAATGATTGGTTTGGAAATAGCTTTGGAATGAGCTGCTTCAGGGCAAAATTGATGAGCTTCTTCTACAATCAACAAAAAAGGGGGAATCTTGTTCATCCTTCGAAGGTAGAATAAGCGACTACATATATAATCAACAATAATTTGCTTTTTTCTTATACTAATTTCTTTTTGAAGATTAAAAATTAAAATCTCTTGTTTACGAATTATTTTATTTAGTACTGGATTTTCTTGAGACCCAAAGAGTGTTAAATGGTCCAATTCTGATAACCAGCCTATTAATGCTTGTTTAGTGCTCTTATTTCCATCAGATTCATTCTCTATTAAATCTGTAATATCAGAAAGAGTATATTTACCTTTTTTGTTATTGTCTTTTTTTAACTTTTTGATATATTTGGCTAATTCTCTTATTTGAACATTAGAGATTTGTTCTTGATATTTTTTAAAAGAATATTCATTTAAATTTGGGACTGCAATTTGAAAGTAAGAAATATCTTGAATTTTAACTTTATCTTTTAATTCATTCGAATCCTTTAAATATGAATATTCTCCATGAACATCTATTAATATAATAGCAGGAGTTCCTAAAGAATTGTTTCTTGTAATAAGCTCTTCAATAAGTATTGATGTTAAATAACTTTTACCCGCGCCTGAAATTGCCAGAATAGAAAAATGTTTATTTAAAAGTCTATCCATACTGATTTTTGCATCGAAATTTGAAACTTTAACTTGTCCTACATTTAATCCATGTTTAATATCAAACCCCAAAAATTTGTTAAGGAGTTCTTCTTCAACAAGATAGACTTCTGTTCCTGGACTTGCAGGATAAGTCATTCTTTGAATTTTTGATATTTCGCTTTCTTTATCATCTTTAAACTTAACAATACCTAGACATTTAACAATAGCTATTGCAAATTCAAAATCATCACTTGGAAAAAGCCCCTTTAAGATGTTAGGATTATTATTGTTATTATAAGCTTTAATTGTTAAGGCATCAGAGAAATATTCATTCAATAAAACAATTTTTTCAATAATACCAATTAAGAATCCTTCATTAGATTTTGTATAAACAAACAATCCCTTTCTAATAAATACTCCATCTCTTCTTTTATTTATGACAAAAGGGAATTTTGATACATCTGGTAATTGTAAATAATTAAAAACAATACCAACTTTAGTTGCCATGTTTCAATATATTCTAAAGAAATTCAAATCTAAAATTTACATTAAATCTAAAAAAAAGTAAAATAGTTTAAAAATAAAATAAGGGCACTAGATTTCTAAATTAGAAGAGAAAATAAAAAGAAAAAGATTAATTTCATTTTATTGTTTTAAAGTTCCTAAAATTATTTTTCTTTTTCCAAAATCCCTAACATTTTTAGGATTAAATAATATCCATTTTTCCAAAAATATATTACAAAAAGAGCAACACCAGTAAGGAAAAGAAACCCAAATCCTATAAATAATACCATGGGTCCGTTACTAATTAAAAGATCTAGAAGAGAAAACGAATCCGGCGAAGGTTCAGTTAAAAGATTCAAAACAATCGCATATATTACTCCTACAATAATAACTAATAAACTAATTAACAATCCACCAGCAGCAATCTTCACATCAGTTCTATTTTTATATTTTTCTTCGAGTTCCCTTTTCTTATAAATAAAATTTATTAAGGAGCGAGAAGTTTTTTTAAATAATCCAAAAAAGAAAACCAAAAGAAAAAATAATCCTGCTAAGAGCCCCCCGATTATGGCAATTTGATATCCCAGATTAAGATCTCTAAATAATTCCCATTTTTCTGTAGGACTAATAAAGAAATCTGCAAGCGTCCAAACTACACCTCCAATTGTAATAATACTTCCAATAACAATAAAGATATAAAAAAAGGTAGCAACAATTTTCTGATTAGTAGTAGGTTCAATTGAATTATTCATTTTCATATCAATCCCATATTATTTTAAATTTTAGTGAGTTTGAATCTAATTTATATTTTATAAAGAATCTATCGATTATGATAATTATGATTAAAAAAACAATATCAATTTAGATATATAAAATTGATTATTATAACTAAGATTAAAATTCTATTAAAATTAAAAAAATTATTTAGAATTCTCAATTTGATTTAAATCATTAAATTCCTTATAGATATTTTTACTATTTAGATACTCATAGATTTTAACTGAGAAATTGTATAATTTGTCATAAAATTCGTGATTTTCATTATTAGGTATCCATTTCTTATCGACTTTACATAAATTTTCTGCAGCCTTAGAGATATCGGGATATAATCCTGCTCCTGAGGCTGCTAATATGGCTGCACCAAGTGAAGTGGATTCTTCAATTATATTTCTTACGCAAATAACATCTAAAACATCAGCATAAATTTGATTCCAGAAATCTGATCGAGAACCTCCTCCAGTTAACATTAATTCTTTAGGAATAATTCCTAATTCTCTGAAAACTTCTATATTTTTTCTAACTTCAAATGCTACACCTTCAAGAACAGCCCGATAAAGATCTTTCCGCTCATGACCTAAAGACAGGCCAAAGAGAGTTCCCTTTGCGAAAGGATTCCAGTGGGGAGCTCCTGCACCCACCAAGTGAGGAATGAATATTAATCCATTAGCACCCATTGGAGACTGTTTTGCTTCAGCGATTATAATTTCATATGGATCTTGACCTTTTTCTTCTGCTATTAAGCATTCAGGTTTACCCACTTGATCTCTAAACCATCTTAAAGTGGCTCCAGAAGTGAAAATACTGGCTTCTTGCACCCAAGATCCTGGTACTGCATGACAACTACATAATACGCGTTTCTCTGGATCAAACTTTGGTTCATCCAAATATGCAAGAATGAAACTTCCTGTTCCAGTTGTGCATTTAATTTCTCCAGGAGAAACTACACCTACACCTAAGGCTGCAGATTGCTGATCTCCAGCACCAGTGATGACCAAAGTTTTTTTGTCAAATAGAGTTTCATCTGTTACAATTTCTCCAATATCTGTTCCACTTTCTAGTGCTTCTGGCATTTTATCTAAATCAATTTCAAGTTCAGAAGCTATATCTTCTGAATATCGAAGGTTATTAATATCAAATAACATAGTTCTAGAAGCATTTGAAAAGTCTGTATGATATGTGCCTGTTAATTTAAATATGATGAAATCGGATACTAATAAGAATTTATGAGTTTTTTGATAGATATCTGGTTTCTGATCTTTAAACCATAAGATTTTAGTGGCAGAAAAATAAGGATCAATTGTTAATCCTGTAGTTTTGTAAATTTTTTCCAATCCAATTTTACTTTTGATATAATTCACTTGATTAATTGGACGTCGATCCTGCCAAACCAGTGCATTATGAAGAGGATTACCCTTTTTGTCTACAGGCACAATAGTTTCTCGTTGGTTGGTGACAGATAGACTTACAATATCCGTTTTATCAATTCCACTCTTTTTGATGGCATTTTCAATAGTTTTTTTGATTGAATCCCACCATACTTTAGCGTTCTGTTCAACATAGGAAGGAGAAGGATAAAAGCTATTCCACTCTTGATAATCACTAGCGATTATTGTACCAGCTAAATCAAAAATATAAGTTCTGCACCCTGTTGTCCCTAAATCCAATGCAGCGACAAACATTTAATTCAAATCACTTTTTTTTACATTTTTATAAAAATAAATTATTAAAACTCTTATAAGGATAATTATTTATGCGTTCTTTTAATAAGTTTATGATTTATGTTCTTTTATATCCACAGCGAGGACAAATCAATTTACCGAAGCCAATATTATAATCCTTTATCTCTATTAATACCTCATTACAAATTGGACATCTTGGTTTATAAGATGGGAACCAAGCTCCTTCAATATTAGGCATATGCTTTAACTGCTCTACATACTTTAATTTATCAATATAGTTTTTATCAACTTGAAAAACTTGTTGTTCCTCCGCGATTGATTTACCTTTTGGCGCTAATATCAACAAAAATTTCATATTTGAAGGATTATTTAAAAGAGAAAGAGTTTTTAATATTGCTCCTTCTTTGTGTTCTGCAAATAATTTGGCAAGTTCGGGGGGTGCTAAAGCTACTAAAATGCCTTGAGAATCCTCTCTTTCAGATTTTTTTATTCTTTGAAATAAAAATTGAAACATCCGATCTTCAATATCAAAAGCCCAAATAAAATTCCAGTTAGAGATATCATAGTCTTCATTATTTGGCCCAACAATTCTTCTTAGGCATTTAATCCATGAATAATGATTGTAATTATATACTTTTGAAAGGATATCGTCAAAAAATTCCTGCTGTATAACTGGAAATGTTTTAAATATATTTTGCATGGAAAGTAATTTAACTTTACTTAATAGGTTTGAATTGGTTGGGTTCCAAGGTGTTAAAGTAAAAACTGTGAAATATTTGCTCATATAATAACCATATAAAGTTCACTAATAAAAAATTGACCTTATAATTAAAAAAAAGAATTATTAAATAGCTATTTTAACATTTAATAAATTATTATTTTAAAAGAAATTTTTAAATTTTCTTTCTTATGAATACGATTTGGGATACAAAATCTGATACTACACAAAAAGGTGACAACCTAAGAGATGTTTCTCCATTAATCGATAAAACAAGAATAGATGAAAATGGTTTCACGCATTACTTTTTCAGTAAAATTATGTTTAATAATCCATGGTATTATATCCCAGAGAATAATCAAGAATTATTTAATAAATTTATAGAAGGAGGATCGAGAGCCTATCCATCAGATGGCTATGTTCCTTGTGATATTGTTGCAAAAGAAGCAAGGTTTCTTCTTGAAAAAATTATTGAGCTTTCTCAGGATTCTGAATCTCACCATTTTGAAGAGGCAGTTAAAGCACTTGAAAATGGAAAAAATGCTCTCGTTAGAGGTACAATAAAACTTTACTTAGGAAAATATACAACAAGAGATTGGAGAAGAAAGAGATTTACTGATGATATTGATTTTTGGATTCATCAGGTTCATATATTACATCATGTTTTAAAAAGATCTGGATGGATAAAGAATAATATCACAAAGGAATGGGAAAAAAAAATAAAATGGAGAAATCTTATAACAAATGAAGAGAGAAGTGCAACGCTTATAGCCGCAAATGATTTAGATCAATTACTTGATTTTGGAGCTGGAAGTTACCTTGAAGGTTCTAGTCTCAAAGAAATTTTCCAAAAAAAATTAAAAAGGGGACATGACGTCGATCTTAGTGATATAGTTAATGTTATAATGGTGAATGGGGCAGATGGAAAATATATTGGGGACGAATCTAGAGAACAAGAATGGTATAATGCTTGGAAGGCTTTTGAAGAAGCTGCAAATACAAGAAATACTAGAATAACATCAAATTTAATTTCATTATGTAGAGTTTCATTAGGAATTGCTGATCATTTAGAAAGGGTTAGTAACACTATAAAAAAATATAATGATATAATCTTTGATAAAACAGAATATCCAGATAAGGAATTGGAGAGAATCTGTAGAATATCCATACATTGGAAAAATTATTTAAAAGATCAGGGTCCTGAAGCAACTAGGGAAATGATTCATAATTTTTATCATGGAGAATTTGATAAAAAGGCAGAAAATGCAACAAATCTTAAGAATTTTGTTAAAAAGTTATTGGATTTACTTAATTCTAAATATCAACATCTTAAAGTTATTTTCGAAATTGAAAACTTTATTATTTAAAATAGTTCGTGAAAGATACGTTTTACGATCATGATAATTAAAAAGTTAAAAAAAAAAGTGGAATTTCTCATTCAATTGGAGGAACAGGATATTCGAGCAATTCTTCCTCCATGAGTTCTTCTTCTTTTGAAAAACGTTCTTTAGTAACCCCATGAAGCAGCCAAAACCCTATTATTGAAATTAGAGACAGCAACCCTGCAAAATACCATACCCAGAATGGACCAATGTACTCCATGACTATTCCAGCGATTAAGACCCCAAACAGATTAGGAATCGCCCATTGAAAACCATATACAGCCATATATCGTCCTCGTTTATCCTCAGGGGCAAAGGAAGCAGCTGAAACTTGTCCAATAGGAAACCAAATCATCTCCCCTACCGTAATAATTGCCATTGCAATGAAAAACATGTATATGGAAGAGACAAAACCATACATTCCAAAACCAATCATTAGAAATAATGCTCCAAAAGCCATTATCTTCATAGGAGCATACTTTGAAATCTTCTTAGTTATCCAAAATTGAAATAGTACCACCATTAACGCATTCATACTTAACAATAAACCAAAACCCTGCGCTGGGAACCCATGAACATCCCGCAAGAATACCGACAATGTGCTATTCATTTGCATATAAACTAAAACTGTAATGGCAGAAACACTGAGAAATAACACAAATACCCAATCCTTTAAAACTTCCTTGTATCCTTTGAATGTTTTCATTACCGTTTCTTCTGGTTCGTTATCTAGTTTTTGAGGTTTTGTCTCAGGAATAACGAGATATACGATAATAGCGGTAACTATACTACTCATAGCATCAGCAATAAATAAAAACATATAGGAATAGGCTACTAATAGTCCACCAAGACTAGGACCAATAGTTGCTGAAAGATTTAGTGCGATTCTTATTATCCCAAACCCTTCTGCTTGTTGTTCCTTTGGAAGTAAATCCGCCACCATTGCTTGTCTTGCAGGACCTCCAAAATTTCCTACCAAACCTAAAAATGTAGCAAGTATGTAAAATATAGTCAGGTCATTAACTAATCCCAATAAAATATTTCCTATCCCGCTTACGACCAAACCAAATAAAATAATCGCGCGACGACCATACTTATCAGCTAAAGCTCCACCAATCGTACTTCCAAATATATTTCCTGCCGCAAAGATCGAAAAAAGGAATCCTACTTCAACCATCCCTACGCTAAAATGCTCGGTTATATACAAAGCGAAAAAGGGAAATAATAAAAAAGCTCCTAAACGGTCAATGAAAGTAGCTAATACTAGCACTTTAAATGCATCGGGATATTCCTTAGCTGTACTTTTTATTTTTGTAAACATGTTTAAATTCTTTACTTAGGAGTTCTATATTTAAGATTATAAAGGTATAGTTTTTAGAACTATAATAATAGTGAAAATATATTCTATAATGGTACTATACTTTATTAAATTAAGAGTAATGATTATCGGTATTTATAGTTTAAATTATTGAACTTTAATTGAAGTTTGAATCTTTGTGAAAGTTGAGTTCACTATAATTCCTTCACTTCTGAATAATCAACAGTAATAGTGCTCCTTGTTTCGATTATTTCACCGATTATCAATACTTTTTTATCTAAAAATTTATGCAAT
>JBHLKV010000005.1:39701-41353 GCA_048886305.1 Candidatus Hodarchaeota archaeon | reverse complement strand
TGACCAAAGCCACACATTTTTTTTGAAGGCCATGCAGGATTAGTATTGTTAGATATTAAATCATATTCCCCTAAGATTTGAAGTTCATAGGCTAATAAAATTGGTAAACCGTCATAATCGTCAGGTAATGGAACTCCATCAGGATTAGCGGTTGTTTTATTAATATAATCCCAATAAGTTGAATTCCATTCTAATCCATGATATACTTCAGTTTCAGTGAACCCACGTCTCGTTGGTCGCCCATGAGGAGCTGCCCAATTATCAGCCGCAAATGCTTTCAATTCAAAATCAGTGGTGTCATTAAGACCGACCCAATCACAAATCATTGAGATGTTGATTCCCCAATAATGTCGATTAAGATTCCAGTCATCACTTCGGTCATAAAAATATGTATAATTATACTGATAAGAAGCATCTGTTATATTATTAGGTAGTAGGGAAAGTTTTAACAGACCATCTACATAGACATCTAAAGTCCAATAGCTAAGAACGTTTATTTGTTCCAGATTATATATTCTTGCATCCATAGCCTCTCCAATTAATGTAAAATTGCCATATTTAGCTCCTAATGGTGATTCTGCTAACCATTGTTTATTTGCTGAGATGGCAATTATTAAATTTTCCTCTGCACCTTCTATTTTTTCTAATATATCAGCAGCACTTGTAATAAACATATTTGTTTGACCATAATCATCTTGTTTAGATACAAATGTAATCAATCCAGGAAAATAAGTGTGATATTGATCTAATAAATCTGTTATACTAATACCTGTTATAGGTATTCCAGTCTCAGGATCAATTATGGTTTTCAATTCTATACCTGTATCATAAGCGCCTTGTTGAGAATTTTGAAAAGTCAGTATTCCCTCTAATATATCTTTAAGATATATTTTTATATTATAATGGGTTTGGTTGTTTAATATTATATATGTAGAATTAGGGGCAGTTTCCCACGTATCAGGTAGTCCCGAAAGATAAGTAGGATTTTTTTCCGTCTCTTTTGGTTCCCAAGTAGCTAGAAAAAATCCTAATCCACCAGCTAAGCTAACAACAGCAATCAATAAAATACCTATAATCGCGTCTTTTGGTTTCATTATCTTATGTCATCTGTTTTTTGATTTTCTTTGTTTTAATTAGAAATTTATTATTAGAACTAATTTTCGTTGGAATTTAAACGTTATGTATAATGATTCATATTGGTTAATTGACCCCAATATTGATTTCTTTAAAGTTAAGGTTCAAAAGAAAAAAAAATAAGATAAATAAAAATTCTCTATTTTTTAAAGAAATAAGATTTAAGACATCGTCACAATTCCCGAATTCTCATCAAGATTAATTATACCTTTTACAGCTAGCTGTTTTATAGTTCTAGTTGCCATTATTGGAGGTACATCAAGGATTTTTTTGAGATCATCGAGTTTACAAGAGCCTTGCTGCATTATTGTTGCTATAATATCGACTTCAGGGATCTCTTCATCGGAATTTTCAATTAAGAATGATGTAAAGAAGCTGATTCTTTTGATTTCTTTTAATTTTTTATCTAATTCATTCATTTTTTCTTCAGAATAGCTAGCTTTTAATTCAGCTTCTCGATTTTCATTATCAATCTTTTTTTGGTCAAGTCTCATCTTTTCATTTTCTTTCATTGATAC
>JBHLKV010000005.1:32855-39601 GCA_048886305.1 Candidatus Hodarchaeota archaeon | reverse complement strand
TACATTTTCTTCCAATCGTAATGTATCCTGTTGTGTCTGGGAAATCTTAGCTTTCAAAGTGGTAATTTCATCGTTATTCGACTCAATTTTCTGTTGATTTTCTGATTTTACTTGTTCTAATTTTTCAATTTGCTCTAAGAATTTATTTAGTTGATCTTTCAATTTAGGAGTAGATTCTGTATTTATTCTACTCAAGTCATCAATAACATTAACAATTTTTTTAATATGATTTTTTGAATCAAATAGGTAAGTCAATTTAATAACACTCCTCTTAAATTATTAAAAGGGTAAAATAAATTATATAAATATTATAGGCTACTTATTTTTAAACTTGTATTTTTGTAATTTATAATTGAACTATAACTCTTTTTTAATTTCTTCAATAAAAGTAGCCTTTTTAATAGGACTTAATCTAATTGACCTTCTTTTCATAACAATATTCAAATTATCGATTAAACTCTCTGTGAAATAATTAAAATCAAAATTAAAAGAAATAAGGGAATAATATTTTTTTAGAAATATATTGATTAGTTCGATCTTATGTTTAGGGTCTGTCATTTCAAAAATTCCAGGATTAGTGTCTAATAACGCTGTGCAAATCCAGGCTAAATCATCAATGGGATTTCCTTCATAAGAATCTTCGAAATCAAATCCGTACAATGTATTTGTTGTAACATCAATAATGAAATCCTTTAACCTCGTATCTCCCTTATTTAAAACAATAACTTTAGAAGGATCTTCTTTATTGATTATATTGTCTTTATGTAATTGAGCAATCCAGTCTGCCATCTTTTCAACACTAGTTATAATTCTTTCTTTAACTTTTGGTTCTAGATCATCTAAATCAGCTGTATTAAGTAGGTTATCATTTATTAAATCACACAGATTAGTTCCATTTAATTTTTCAAGTATTAAGTAAGATTTTTTGAATAATAGAAGCTTAGGAATATTTATCTCTTGATTTTCTAGCTTTTTATAAGTTTTAACCTCGTTTTCTGCATTTTTAGTTAAGAATTTTTTTAGGATTACTTCTTTTGGAAAATTTCTTGGTTTTCTAATAAATGCTAATTCGTATACCAAATTTTGTTTACTTGGCAATTGCATTAATGAAAATGTATTTAAGTCTCCAGAAAAACCTGAAATCTCATCTTTAAAGTTTTTCGCAAACTTTTTTTTGATTTTTTCAATATCCATTTTCAATAAGTATACTTTATTAATTTATACTCAAAAACCAAACTATTTCTAGATTATTTATATTAATTTTTAAAGATAAACTCTTTTAAAATTCTAGTTATAAAGAAAAAACAGGATCTAAATAATTAAGTTCATTAAACGCTTCTTTTCTTTTACGACAACTACTACACACTCCACAAGGTTGATTACCATCATAATAACAGCTCCATGTCCATTCAAACGGTACATTTAATTTTTTTGCCAATTTTAATACTTCACTTTTATTCATTTTTAATAAAGGATGTAAAAATTTAATAAGAGATTTATCTTTCTCATGTTTTCCTTTATTTATAAGCGTCTCCAGTGAGTTGAAAAATTCAGTGCTAGCATCTGGAAATTTACTTGCATCCTCAAGTAGATGTCCTCCTATGATATATTTACATCCATATACTTCAGCGTAATAAGCTGCATTAGAATAAAAAACTAAATTTCGAGAGGGAATAAAACCTTCTGGAGCATCAACAACACTGGGCACGGGGAATCCATCTATACGTAGTTCAATAGCTTCCTTCAAATATTTTATTGGAATTTCAATTATTTCAATTCCCAATTCTTGGGTTTGCTTTAAAGCTGCTTTTCTCTCATTTTCAGGACGATAACTATAATTGAAAGTAATAGCAATTAGATTATATCCTTTATGATGGGCCCAGAAAAGGGCTGTAGCAGAATCAATTCCTCCAGATAATAGAATTATGGCATTCTTATCCTTTTTATACTCTTTAGGAGTCATTTTTTCAATGATCGCTGCTCTAATAGCTTTGTTTAGATTTGATAACGTAAATCCTAGTGCTTTAGCGGTAAGATTTCCATCAGACGTAATATCGCTTTGCATAACATCAATCATTTCTTGGCATAAATCAAGTACTTCAGCAGCTTTCTCATATGGAATATGTTTAATTCTTGGAAAAGGAACTTTAAAACCAAGTTCAACCATATTTTCATGGACTATTTCAACTAATCTTAGCATATTTATAACTTCAGGACCGACTAACTCATAAATTTGATTATTTTCCCCTCCACCGCTTGCTGCAGCTAAAAATGCTTTGGTTGCATCTTCCACAAAAATCGGTTGGATTGGGACTTTACCATCACCAGCAATTAATACCATCCCATCAACAATTTGCTCGATTATTTCTGGAATTAGCTCATCATTAGGACCTAAAATATAAGATGGACGAAATAATATATATGGAATTTCTCCTTCTCTAATAACTTGTTCAGCAATGCTTTTAGAACGGAAATATTCATTATTAGCCCATTTTACCTTACCATATTGATCAACACCTAGACCTGAAGGATATATAATTCTCGAAACACAAGCTTTTCTAGCAGCTTCAACAATAGTACGAGTTCCATCAATATTGACCTTCTTAAAGAGATCTTTAGAACCACATACTATGTTAGCGAAATGGATAACTGCTTTACAACCTTTAAATGCATTAGTTAGAGCATTAATGTCAAAATCTCTTATAATAATTGGTTTTGCTCCTAGTAATTCGATTTGTTTTACTACTTCTTCTCTTCGGACAATGCCAATAACCTCCCAACCTTCCTGTACAGCATTTTTTATTGTATGTTGCCCTAAAAAACCGTTAGCACCGGTAATTGCTAATTTCTTAGATTCATTCATATATCTATTTGGAAATTTATTATAAATTGAAAAACTCATTTCTATTTCTATTTAACTTTTATAAATTATTGAAGTAGTTCAATCATTTTAAAGTCCCATGCTATAGTATTTTTTTATTATTTTTAAACATAAACTATAAAAACTCAAAATCGCTACTCTTATACAAAAAAATAGAACTATTAAAGAACTAAAAGTAGGTAGCTCAAAAATGGGATTTAAAGTAATTTCTGAATCACCAAAAGCAAAATTTAGTGCCTGTCATTTTTTGAAACAACCATTCAAATGTTCAAGACTCCACGGACATAATTACTATGTTACAGTTGAAGTAAGTGATAAATTAGATAATAATAATTTTGTTATAGATTTCATTGAACTTAAAAAAACATTAATATCAATAATTGAACCGTTAGATCACTATCTATTAATTCCAACCGAATCAGATTATTTAAAGATCAATGAAGGAGAAGAATATGTAGAAATTATTGCTCAAAATAAAAGATATGTTATTCCACGTAGTGATATTTGTTTTCTTCCTTTAAGAGCTACCACTAGCGAACTTCTTGCAAAATATATCCATGATAAATTAAAGGAAATTTATAGGAATAAACAGATAATTGTAAAGGTGGAAGAAAGTAAAGGATCAATTGCATTATATGAAGAATAATATTTTGAACATGTTCAGCTAAATGAATAAATATCTTATAAATTATTAAAATAATAAGTAAAAGCATTAAGTCTACAATTCTTAAGATGGCAGAAAAAAATTATAAATTAGGCGTATTTTATGGAACAGCTCCAGATACAGAGATGTTAGCACAAAAGTTTGTAGGCCATCTTATAAACGACGAGGAATTTTGTAAGGCTTGCGAAACATATGGACAAAATGTAAAATGTGATAAATGTAGAGAACACTTAAAGAGTTATGCAAATATTCTCTACTTTTATGAAAAAGTGGGGGAAAATATACCTGAATTTATTGAAGAGCCAGAACAATTTTTACCTAAAAATTTACCTAAGGTTGACTTTCTTTTAGTAATTGGAATTCATCAAGACCTACTTTCAGGACTTCCCGAGTATCTAAAAGATAAAAACATAAAAGCAGTAATTATTCCAATCGAAGATCCTAAATGGGTTCCTCCTGGTCTTCAAGTACAAGTTTTAGAAGAATTTGAAAAATATGGAATACAAGCGGCTTTTCCTAAACCATTTTGCTCATTGAATAAAGAATTGGATGATTATAATAAAATAGGATTTCATATTACTAACGACCATTATTATATTGAAGAGTTTATCGATTACTTTAAAGTTGGAAAACCAATGGTATCATTTTTATTAAGTAAAGATGGAGAATATATTGAGGATACATGTGTACTCCAATCAGCTCCATGTGGTTCCACATTTTTTATCCTCCAACAACTTAAATCTAAATATTTTAAGAATGGTAAAAGTGGAGAATTATCATTAAACGAAAGAATAAGTAAAGCACATCATTCGTATCCATGTAATGCTTCAATGGATCAAGATTCTATATTAAAGGATTCTATACTTCATGTTGGAGGTTATTTAGTTAGAAATGCTATCAGAAGAGAGTTGACTCTTGAAGAGGAAGAAGGACAAAAACTAGTTTACGTTATAAAATAATAAAAAAGTCTATTTTACTTTCATTTTATAATTAATAAAAGAAACTCATTAATTACATTATCCAAGTATATGTATTAATTCCTAATCTTATAGTCCATAAATGTTAATTTATAAAAAGAAAAAAGCTAATTATCAATTAGGTGAGTAACATTAGTAAATTAGGTTGTTCACATTCATATTGCGAACTTGATGAAACGGAATTAGAAAAAGAATCTTTTTTTGAAGAACATTTCTGGTCTTTTTTAATTCCTGCTGCTATTTTACTTGTAATTTCCATCTTTTTAGAGTTTGTGTTTGAAGTTGTGCTAGGTGCTCAAATTCTTGCGATTGTTTCAATTTTTCTTTCTAGTTCTGGAGTTGTAAAGGAGGCAATTGAAAATATTAGAGAAAAAAAGATTACAGCAAATATTTTGATGTTGGTAGCTGCGGTTGCATCCTTTTTCATATTGCATGGACAAGAGGGAGCAACAGCTCTATTATTATATGCAATAGCGGAAAGATTAGAAGAAATTACAACTGATAAATCAAGAAATGCAATTAAAGAACTACTTGAACTAGCGCCTGATGAGGCATTGCTAAAAACCAATAATGGATACAAAAATATTGCATCAAAAGATGTTAAAATTGGAGATGTCATTGGTATCAAACCGGGAATGAAAGTACCTCTTGATGGAACTATTGTAAAGGGGGGTTCCTATTTTGATCAGAGTGCTATTACAGGTGAATCTGTTCCTGTATTTAAAGAAGAGGGAAATGAAATTTTTGCTGCAAGTCTAAATTCAGACTCTTTTGTTGATATTAAGGTTATCAGAGAAAGTTCCAATACTATTGTAGCACAAATTGCAGAAAGTATAAAATTGGCACAAAAAAATAAAAGTAAACATGAAAAGTTTATTGAAGAGTTTGCCAAATATTATACTCCAATAATTATTTTATCATCAATTCTCGTAATGAGTATACCTCCTCTCTTTGGATTAAGATTTTATGATTGGTTCTATCGGGGATTAGTACTTTTAGTAGTCTCTTGTCCTTGTGCTTTAACTTTATCAACACCATTAGCAAATATTGCTTCTTTAACTAAGATGGCAAGAGAAGGAATTCTTGTTAAGGGTAACAGATTTATTGAAAAGATTGGTGATATTGAAGTATTTGCTTTTGATAAAACTGGCACACTTACCGAAGGTAATTTAAAAATATTTGATGTTTATGCTTATAATGGTGCCAATAGATCAGATATAATTAGTATTTCTGCAAGCTTAGAATCACTCTCCGAACATCCAATTGGAAAAACTATCGTCAAAAAAGCAAAAGAAATGAAATTATCTTTTCAATCCGTAGATAAATTTGAAGTAATAAAAGGGAAGGGTATAAAAGGAAAGATTAATGGAGAATTATTCTATGTAGGGAGTCATAAATTTTTTGAAGAATTAGATTATGAATTACCGATTGATGATATTAAAGAAATAGAAAACGTTGGTACAATCCCAATTTTATTAGCAAATCAGAAAAATTTACTAGGAATTATTACTATTAGAGATGTTTTAAGAGTCTCTGCTCCAATTCTTATAGATGGTTTAAAAAAAAGAGGATATGAAACTATCTTAATATCAGGGGATAATAAAAACGTATGTAATTCAATTGGTGAATGTTTAGACATAGATTATACATATGGAGAACAATTGCCAGATCAAAAACTTCAAGAAATTCAAAACTTAAAAGAAAAATATAAAGGTGTAGCTATGGTTGGGGATGGAATTAATGATGCTCCTGCATTAGCTCTTTCAGATTTAGGGATTGCTATTGGAGCCTCAGCAACTGATATTACATTGGAAACAGCTGATATTATTATAATTAATGATGATTTAAAGAAATTACTTACATACGTAGACTTATCCAAGAAAACCAATAGAAAAATCAAACAAAACATCTGGGTTTCAATATTAGTAAAAGTATCTTTTGCTATCTTAACTGTTATTGGATTGATGACCTTATGGCTAGCAGTAGGAATTGGTGATATGGGTGTTTCTTTATTGGTTCTCCTTAACAGCATAACCCTTCTTAAATATACCTTTTTATATAAAGAAGTCTCAACTGAAGAACTGGAGAATAAAGCTAAATTAATTATTTGTGAGAATTGTAATACAAAGGAGATCATCCCGCAACATCATGGCAGGGATATGGTTAAGAAAGGAGATAAATTAATTTGCTGGAAAAATATCTTAAGTAGTGAAGAACTGGAAAT
>JBHLKV010000005.1:27772-32755 GCA_048886305.1 Candidatus Hodarchaeota archaeon | reverse complement strand
TATGAAGCAAGATAAGGCAAGAAATTTTGGTCAAATAATAAAAAAAAGTACAAAAATCAATAGAAGACTATTTCCTATTATTTTTATTGGTGGTATAATTATTGGAATATCAATTTGGGCTTTTTTTATGGCACAAATCCCCCCAATGATTTTAGGAATATCTTATTCGCTTAATATTGATGGTGGTGTAGATGGAGATGATGGTGCTCTTGGAATGGTAATGGATGAGGAAGGTTGTCTTTATGCTACAGGCTATATTACAGTAAACGGACAAGGTAAAGACATATGGTTGGCAAAATTTGATCCTACTCTTATAATGTTAAAAAATACAACTATCAATGGATTAGCCAACGATGATGATATTGGTTATGTCCTCGTTTTAGATGAGATTGGTTTTCTTTATTTAATTGGCTATATTTCTCAGATTGGGGAAGATCATAATATTTTTCTGGCCAAATTCAATCGTACTGATCTTTTAATGGTAAAAAATATTACTATTAATGGTCCTATAAATGGAACCGATGAGGGTTATGGAATGGTTTATAACAACAATGATAATAACTTATATATTGCTGGAACAGTCCAAGAACCAGATGAAGGATATAATATCTATCTTGGTAAATATGACACAGATTTAAACATTATTCAAAATACTACTCTTAATGGACCTATAAATGGTACTGATAAAGGAAGATTTCTAACCTTTGACGACATGGGCAATTTATATGTGAGTGGATCGAAATCTCAAGCAGGAACAGGCTATGATCTCTGGCTTGGTAAATTTAATACAAATCTAACTCTTTTAGATGAAATTATAATTGCTAGCCCTACTACAGGTGAAGATAAAGGGTATGGACTTGTATATGATGGATTAAGTACAATTTATATAACTGGAACTTTGAGTCATGATACACAGGGATATAATATTTTTCTAGCGAAGTACAATACCTCTCTCAATCAACTTCATAACATAACATTAAATGGTCCTGCAAATGGAGAAGATATCGCCTATTCTATCTCTTTTTTTAAGTCTCAATTGGTTCAAACAGGTGTCTATACTGAAACTTATGGTGGAGCAAATATTTGGGTTGCTGTTTTTAATAAAGATTTAAAGCTCATATTACATGATACAGTTGATAGCGCATCACATGGCTATGATACTGGTTATGGTGTAATAAGTACTTATGGAATTTATGTATCAGGATTCATAGATCACCCTTCAGAAGGCACAAATATATGGATAGCACAATACAGTATAGCGTACATATAACTCTGGAATGAAATTTATAAGTAAATTGTAGTAGTGAAGTAGCTTCTACTATAATTCTAAGCTCATAACTAATTCATTCCCTATTTCTTTACCAGTATATTTGAAACCAAGTTTTTTATAAAACTGTCCGGCATTCCCATCAGACTTAGAATGACTTAATAGAAATTCTTTTGCTTTTGGTCTACTTTTTACATGATTAATTATTAGTTCCATTGCTTTTTTACCATATCCCTTTCCTTGATATTTAGCATCAATCATAAATCTCCAAAGAAAGTAGGAAGGGCGGTGTTTTGGATTATTTTTAAATTTTAATGAGCTGTCGCTTATCATAACAAAACCAATTAGCATGTTATCTGCATAAATCGCTCGAAACCATGCATCTTTATTGAAATGAGCTTGTGCAATTGACACAGCATTCGGAGCAACTAAATTTTTCTGCTCAGGTTTGACATCTAATTGTAGAATTGATATTAAATTATATTTTGTTATCTTTTTCAGAGTTATTTTTGGTATTTCTACCACCTATTAATTTTTTAAATTCTTGTGAGTCTTTAATATTATCAAATCTATCATCTGATGATGCCCTTTTAATATAATTATCATCAAGTTCTAAAACTTTAACCAATAATTCCAAAGCTTTTACTTGATTGTTTTTTAGTGATTCAAGACAAGCTATATTATACAGTATCTCAATATTCGCGGGATCTTTCTTAAATGCTTTATTAAGATAACTTTCAGCTTTTTCAAGATTTTTTAAAATCATAAATACATTACCAATATTGTTTTGAACTTCAGCAACATTGTATGAATATGTCTTGGGATCTTCTTTTGCAAATATTTTAAAGATTTTTAATGCATCAAGGTACATTTTCTGTGCTTCTTCATATTTCGTTAACTTAATGTAGACATTTCCAAGACAATTGTTTATAATTGCAACGTTATAATAATAAATTTCCGGATTTTCTGCTGCTAATTGTTTAGAGATTTTTAATGCTTCAGAATACATTGGCTCTGCTTCTTCAAACTTATCTAAACTGGCATACAAATCTCCAAGATCAATCAGAGTAAGGGCGAGATTGGGTAATACTTGACTTGGATTTATTTCTGCTAGTTTTCTTTTAATTTTTAATGCTTCAAGGTGCATCTTTTCTGCCTTTTCAAAGTCTGCTAATTCACTATATATAATTCCAAGATTACTCTGCGTCGTAGCTACATCATTTAAATACATATCATAACACATTTTAGCTAAAGCTTTATAACTATCTAAGGAATCAATGGTTCCATCCTTAATATCCTCAAATAAACTTAAATCAACACATACATTTCCAAAATAATTAGAAATTGCAGTCTCATTAGGAAAATATGTATCATAATATTGTTCTAATAACTTGTTGTAAGTTTTTAGAACATCGAGATATGACTTATCTTGATCTTTTGATTCATCTTCATCGACATCACTTTGAGTAAAGTCAAGATCGGGAGTATAAACATCATAATATTGTTTCTCTAACTCTTTATAAACCTTTAAAGCATCAAGATATATTTTTTCTGCTTTTTCAAACCGTTTTAAATCGGTATATAGGGTTCCAAGGTTTTTCTGTGTTGCTGCAATATAAGGTAAGTATATTCTATAATATTGTTTCGCTAATTTTTTATAAATATCTAAAGCCTCAAGGTACATTTTCTCTGCATTCTCAGCCAACCCTACAACAGAAAACATATCTCCAAGTACTATTAAAATTGGCGCTTTATATTTATCTCCTAGTTTGATTAATTCTTCTGCTACACCAATTAATTTTCTATATTTATAATCAAATTGCCCTATTAAATTTACGATTGCAAAAAATTCATTAACCAAATCCTCAGTAGGATTTACTTTTACCTTATGATAGAGAAGTTCAATATCGTCATTAAGGTTTTCTCCATATTTTTTTCTCTTTTTCTTATAATATTTTATAGCTTTTTCATGGCATTTTTTATCTGTAAGGTTTATTAGAACTTCTTGAATTTGTGGATAAGAAAAATCATAAATATCTTCTTTACTTTTTTTCTTTTTTATAATTCCTGTCTCTAATAATGTATTAAAGACTTCTTTTATGTTTGGAAATTTATAGCTAGTTTCAATGATTTTTCTATCAAGATTGTTATCTACTTCAGTATTTATTATACTCAGATTTTTAATCAATTCTAAAGCTTCGGGGTTTGATAAAAGAATCTGTTCAATAACTTGTATATAAAAATTCTCTACATTTTTCTTATCAAAAGCTTTCAAATTATCAAAGTTTATTCTCTGATAATTCTTTTTAATTAACTTTTTCAAGTCAGAATGCTCTTTAGGGAGCTTCTTAAGTAATTCTCTTACTTCATTTGATAAACTCAACTTAAATCACATCTTCTTCTAATTATTAATGTTGAATTTCACACATTAATATTTATATTTACTTGATATAGAAAAGTTAGAATAAATAGTAAATTAATTTATAGTTTTGAAATTTATTTTATTATTTAGGAATTAAAATACTATGCGGGAATTGCCAAGTTTGGTTAAAGGCGCTGGACTCAGAATCCAGTCTCGTAGGAGTTCGGGAGTTCAAATCTCCCTTCCCGCATTTTTTAGTGATTTAACTAAAAGACGTATTAACAAAGAAATTTATTTTAATAATCTAAATAATATTAAATTATTATTACTAACTAGTAATATAATAAAATAAACAATCATCTAATGCTATTATGTCAGATAAACAACCACCCTTGGAAGAAAATGAAGAAGAAAAAGAAAAAAAAATAATAAAAGAGAAAATCCCAGAGGAATTAAGAAAGCCAATGGTGATTTTTCAATTTAATGACCAACTAGGAGAATTCGAAGAACTAGAATTTGAACAAGATATTGAATTAGTTGAATTGTTAGATCCTGATTTTGTATTACTATTTGTTGATCCAAAGCATTTTCGCGTTTGGATTTGGCATGGGAGTAATACCACCACGAGAATGAAGTTTATTGCTGCTAAAATAGCTCCTGCAATTAGAGATAGATACGGTATTGGATTTAAGATAGCTGCTGTAGATGAAGGTAATGAAACTCAAAATTTTAACATAATGATGGGATTGGAAAAGGAAGTTGATTATGCTGAAGTACAAACTGGACCTGCTTATGAAGGAACTGCAGACGATCTTGAATTACTCGAATCTTTAACACGAGATAAAATTTTGCTGTTGTTAGAAAAGGCCGGTATACCTGAAGGATATGAAAGAAAAATGGTAATAGTCAAAAATAAAGTTTTTGGATACAAAGAGTATGATAGGAATTATCTCGGCGCAGTTATTAAAGAAAAGCAGCTTTTTCCCTTAAGAGAAGAAATCGCTGATGGTCCATATTTAGCAGATAATTATGTCCCGAGAATGTTATTCTCATACAATAATGTTGTTTTAACAGAACTTTTACAAAAAAGGGAAAATGATCAGGATAATTAAAGAATTTACTTCTTTTGAGTACACCAATTATGAATTATGCAAGATCTCGTTCACCCCATCATCGTGCTAAAGTACATCGCAAAAAATATAGAAAAAGAGTCATAATAAGCGCTGTACTCATATTAATAATGGTTCTTAGTATTATAATTAGTGTATATTTTACCATTATAAAAAGTAGATGATAATCGGGATAACCGATCAAATCAAATTTCTAATCTTAACGAATAAATCCAATAATTTTT
>JBHLKV010000005.1:8081-27672 GCA_048886305.1 Candidatus Hodarchaeota archaeon | reverse complement strand
TTTATAAGTAGTAGAATGGGAGGATAAAATGGTTATTCTTCCTTTTCTTTAATTTCAATACCATCAGGTAATGTAATTTTTGATACCATTAACCCTTCAGCTTTTTTATAATCATCATAGGTTCGAGATTCCACAACTTTTATATATTTAAGTAACTTATCATCTAACTCTTTTGGTAAATCATTAGGTATATGATCTTGTAATATTTTATCTACTTTTTCTCTTGCACGAGTAATTATATCCTTGGCACCTTTTTTAAACCAGGTAGTTCGTCTATTTCGATCAATTAATTTAGGGAAATATAACTCTGATCTCATAAAATCTCGAGTATGTCGTTCTGCTAAGAAATTAACACCTTTTTTATCACTAGTAGCAACTTTCTCGATAACATCCAATGCAATTGTATCCTCATTAACATTTATTCCCTCTTTTGCTCTTTTTACCATCCCAGCTAGCTCATCATCTATTGCTAACAGTTCTAAAGATTCCACGAGCGTAGCTTCATATGTTCCACCCATTGTTATGTAATTTATTCCTGCTTGTGTAGCTAAAATCAAAGTAAGTAAACGTTCAAACCCATTCTGTAAATCTAGAACCTTTGAATCTGAACATCCCCCTGGTCCACGAGAGGGAATATTATAATAACGAGCTAACTGTGCTATACCTGCCGTAATTAATCCCATTTCTGGAGATCCCATCGCAGAATTCCCTGTTCGCATATCTGTTATATGAGAAACTGTTCCATAAAATATTGGTGCACCAGAATTATATACTTGAGAAAGTACAATACTTCCAAGTATTTCAGCATTAGTTTGAGTTAATAAACCTGCTAAGGTGACTGGAGCAGATGCTCCTGCAAGTGCTTCTGGAGCTATAATTGTGGGTTGTTTGTATTTAGTGAATACTGAAAATCCATTCGTCATAATTATTGGTAGGTGTAGTGGACTCGTTGGGTTCATAAAACCAACTAACCTTGGTTTTTTTATTAATTCCTCATCTCCCCCTGCTATCATTGATGTCATTTTTATCATATCTGTGCTTGCTAATTTTCCAAAACAACCTAAACCATAAGGTTTTTTCGTATTTTTCGCCCATTGATAGATACAATGTACATGAACTGTAATATATGAAATGTCATTAGGCCAGACATCTACATGTGAACAATGAATATTTTCAAGAGCATCTACTACTTTTATCTGTTGGATAGTATCAGATAATAGTGTTTTTCTTACTCCCTTTCTATTTGTAGGATCATAGATCTTAACTGGAGTTCCAATAGTAGCAAACACCGTATTTTCTGTGTTTACCTCGAAATTAAATCTTCCATCCGGACCATGTAAAGTGAATTGTTTTGGAACAGGTTTTAATTTTTCTTTGATTAAAGATTCAGGAAATTTAACAAATATGCTTTTATTATCCACTTCAGCACCATTTTCCTTAAGAAGTATTCTCGCATCTTGAGCATCAACCTTCATTCCAACATCAGATAATAATTGTATTGATGCGGAATGAATTTGTTCAATTTCATCCTTTGAGAATACTTCAATAGGTTTTATTTTCAAATTTTTTTCCCATTTTTTTTTATTTGATTAAAGTTTTAATAAGCTCAACTGCTTCAATTGCGTCATCTGCCCAGCCATCCGCACCAATTTGTTCTGCCCAATCTTCAGAAGTAGGTGATCCACCTACTATTACTTTATATTTCTTTCTTAACCCTCTTTTTTGTAGCTCGTCAATTACTTGCCTTTGAAAATCCATAGACATTGTAAGTAGTGAAGATAAACCGATAACATGAGCATTTACTTCCTCAGCTTTAGAAATAAATTCTTCTGCAGTTACTTCTACTCCTAAGTTGTATACTTCAAATCCATTAGCAAAAAGAAATGAAGCAACAAGATCCTTCCCAATACTATGAACATCACTTTCAACAGTACCAATTACCACTTTTCCTAAGGTCTTTTTTTCCCCTCCCGCTTGTCTTATAGCGGGGTCTAAAACCTCATCAATGGCCTCTTTAACCGTATCAGCAGCACCAATTAAATCCGGTAGAAAGATATCTTCATTTTCATATTGATCACCAATAAATTTCATGATATTCCCAATTTGCTTTAACAAATCTTCAGGGGTAGCTTTCTTTTTTTCAAGTAAGGATTTACATAATTCTTTTAATCCTTCTTTCTTCCATTCAACTACGAGATCTTTGATTTCGTCTTCAATTGACACGCAATATCCCTTAAAAATCTAGAAAATATTTTATTGTCATTAATGAATTCTTTAAAATAAGATTTTTACTTTAGAATTTTTTATGAAAAATTATTATAGATGGTAAATTACCATTTTAAATGCTAAATATTGAATTAATTGGAGATGAGTCTCATGAAATTAAGACAATTAGAGGTATTATCTAAAGATGAACTTGAGCTTATTAATTCAAAAACTCTAGATTTATTGGAAACAATTGGAGTAAGAGTAGAATCCGACGAAGCACAAGATTTATTAAAACAAAATGGATGTATTATAGCTGAGAATAATTTTGTAAAATTTTCACAGGAACTTATAAAAGAGCAATTAAAAAAAGTTCCTCAATCATTTTCATTATGGGGTCCTGATGGGTCATTTAATTTTGAAGTTAATACTTCTACAATAAATTTCGCAACAGTTGGAACACCAGTTAAAATCTATGACCCATCACAAAAAAAAGGGGTAAGAAAAACAATTCTAGAGGACACAATAAAACAAATACGTATCGTTGACAGTCTTAAGAATATTATGTGTTCACATGTAGATGTGTGGCCTAATGATGTTCCTTATTTAGAACTTCATTATCATACAATTCGGGCATGGGCACAAAACAGTTATAAACCGTATGGATTAGGTTGTTACGGAAGGGTTGCCTCACAAGATATGATGGATCTAACATCTTTTATAGTTGGAGGTGAAGAAGAACTAATCAAAAAGCCTAGACTTATAGGATTTTTTAATCCAACAAGCCCATTAATGCTTACTAAGATAATGTTAAACGGATTATTCATTTTTGCTAAATATAAACAGCCAATTATTATTGCTCCTGCTGCGAGTGCTGGTTCTACAGCCCCAGTGACCTTAGCAGGGTTATTAGTACAATCCAATATGGAAACCTTATCCTCAATTACTTTGACACAGCTAATTAATCCAGGGACTCCTGTTTTTTATTCAACTATGAATGCACCTATGGATCCTCCAACGGGTAATGTAGCATGGGGTTCTATTGAAACTGGTTTAATAACAGCAAGTGCGGCTCAACTTGCTCGTTACTACAAGATCCCTTCTAGAGGACCGGGATTAGTGACAGAATCAAAATGCTTTGATATTCAAAATGGATATGAGCGTTTTATGACTCTCTTTTTTGCTGCCAATGCTGGAATAAATTATATAACCTGTTGCGGAACGTATGAGTCGTCATTAGCAGAAGCCTTGGAATTACTCGTTATAGACAATGAGCTTATAGATATAGTGAAGCGTGGAATGGATGGGATTAGAGTAGATGATGAAGCATTAGCAATAAATGAGATCAAGAGAGTTGCAACCGAAGGGAAGAATTATTTAATGTTAAAACATACAGCGAAAAACACTCGCAAGGAACTTTTTGTACCTCTACTTAGTGATAGAAACAGAAGAACTATATGGCAAAAAGCTGGTGCTACGGATATAATAGAAAGAGCAAAACTAAAAGTTGAAGAGATCCTTGAAAATCAAAAGGGACCTGGAATTTCTTCAGATGTAGACTTTAAACTAAAAGAATGTTATAAGAAAATTTCATCCCGAACTTACGATGACTTCCGAAAGGCAGAAGAAATGGAAGAAACTGACACTACTAAAGGAATAGCTGGAGTGGAGGGCTGACTATGGAAGAGAAAAAGAAAAAAACTTTTGACCAAATAAATAAAGAATTACGTGAAATTTGGAATAAACAAAAATTTGATTCTCAACAAATTAGGGCTGGAGAGGATCCATATTTTAGTACAGAAAATAGCTTACGATTACCAATTTATGCTACTAAATCTTATATTTATTCCTCAATGACAGAATTATCAAAAAAGCATTATTTTTATTCTAGAACAGAAAATCCAACTTTGTATGCTCTAGATAAAAAACTAGCAACTCTACATGGAGGAGAAGATGCTCTCTCTGTAGCGTCAGGTATGGCAGCAATCCACCTTGTCTGTTCAAGTGTATTGCAGCAAAGATTAAAAAGAATAAGACCTAAAAAATTAGTAAAGTATTACCCTCAGAGCCATTCAGAAACAATACCAAATATTATTATACATAAAAGTACATATACAGGATCATATAGGCTTTTTATGAATTTATACCCTCAACTTGGTATAGAACCAAGAATAATAGACATGAGAAACATTGATAATTTAAAAGACGCAATAGATCATCAAACAAAAGTAATCTTCATTGAAACTCCTGCTAATCCTACTCTTGATTTAATCGATATTCAGAAATGCTCTGAGTTGATTCATAAGAATGGTGGAAAATGTATTGTTGATAATACATTTGCCTCACCTGCATTACAAAAACCACTTGAGTTAGAAGCTGATTTTGTTGTTGAGAGTTTAACAAAATACATCAATGGACATGGAGATGCTTTAGGTGGGGCAATAATTGGACCAAAAACTGAATTACAGAATATAAGGTATTTTTGGATGGAATTGCTAGGACCGGTTTTAAGTCCATTTAATGCTTGGTTAATTTTGCGAGGATGTAGAACTTTAAGTGTGAGAATGGAACGCCATTGCTCGACTGCAATGAAAGTAGCGAAATTTTTAGAAATTCATCCTAAAGTATCTAAAGTTATTTATCCCGGATTAGAGTCTCATCCTGAGCACGAACTTGCTAAAAAACAAATGAAAAACTTTGGTGGAATGATTGGATTTGAGTTAAACTCAATAGAGGCAAGTTATAAATTTATAGATCTCCTCAAATTTATTAAAGTTGGAGTTTCTTTAGGGGATACAACTTCTTTACTTGAATATACTTCTGTTATGACTGGGTTTGATCTTGCATCTTGGGAAAAGCGATCAATTCCCGTATCCGACACACATTTCAGATTTTCTATTGGTTTAGAAGATCCTGATGATATAATACAGGATTTAGAACAAGCACTTAATAAAATTTAAAAAAAAAAGAAAATGTTATTATTTTTAACCAGCTTTTACTTTTTTCCCTTTTTCCCGATGTAATTCTATTAGTTTCGCTTTAATTTCTTCAACTTTTGATTTTGAAAATGGATAAAAGTATAAACAAATCAAAGTTATTCCTAATGCTATTCCAGGAACAAGTATAAATAGAAATCTTAAAGCTACATCTACGTTAACTAGAGGATCATATACTTCCCATTCTGTCTGAACAAAGACTAGTCCAATTGTAACAATTGAAAGAATCATTGAAAGTCTCATGAAGTAATTTGTTATCCCAAAAAATGCTCCTTCTCGTCGAACACCTGTTTTTATTTCATCGGCATCAATAACATCTGCAATTATTAAATAAATAAAATATAACATTCCTCCAAAGCCTATTCCCATTAATGCTACTATACCTACTGCAAATCCATATGTACTTACAAACATAAGCGGTAATGAAGCAAAGAAATATGCAACAATTGAAATTGCATACCCTTTCTTACTGCCAATTTTAAGATCTAACCATCTCCAGAGAACAACTGAGACCATACCAACGATATATAAAATACCCATGAGGATGGAGGTTTGACCTGGTGTACTATCTAAAATTTCCTTACCAAATATCTGTACTAGTGTCGCAAGCAGTAACAATACATATTCATAGAGAAAAAACATAGCGGTATAAAGAGCAAATCCTGTGCTTTTTAATGTATATTTGAGGCTACTAAATAACTTCATTTCATACTGATAGTCAAGTTTGAACTCCTCTCGTTCGAGGACACCCCATCTTAATGAGACAATAACTGCTAGAGCAATTATCACTGATGTTACAATACCATTAAGCAAATATCCATCAGTGGTAGCAATATCCTCAATAAGAAATCCAGGAACCAATGCTGCAGCTAATAAACCGACGACAGATAATATTTGTTTTATCGTATTAACTTGTGCTCTCTCAGTTACAGATGTATATAACTCTGGAAATAAACTATCGTATGGAAGTGCCACCATTGTGTAGAAAGTATCATAACATATTAGCATGATTAGCAAGTATATAAAAGTCATTACATCATCTCCGGTTGGTGGGAGCCATAATATAATTTCTATTACTAAAATAGGTACCAAACCTATCATGATATATGGCTTTCTTCTCCCCCATTTAGTATGTGTTCGATCTGATAAATATCCTATTAAAGGATCATTAAATGCATTCCAAATTGTCCAAAGAACAGCAGCAAGAACATACCAATTAATATTCAATCCTACAGCAGTAAAATAGAAAGTAAAAACCCAGATATTAAACGCACTATTAATAAACCATTGCGCAAAGCTTCCCAATCCAAAACTCCATTTTTGGAACTGACTGAATCTTGGAATATCACTTTTTGATTGATTGTTTTGACCACTCATTTTTCATCAATGATTTATTTTGATACTAATTTTGATCTCAAATTATTTAACTATATCTTAAAAAAAAAATTGCAGTTATCTATATATTCTATATAGAAATAGTTATGAGGTGTACATAGAAAACTGGAAATGCTAACTAATATCAACTATTTTATCCTCTAGAGAAATTCTCTAGAGTATTTCTCAATTATATAATTTTGCAATGACCATGCATATTTTTCAAGGTTGAGAATTAAAATTTTTTGCTGGACTTCACGTAAATAGGGAACATCTAATTTTTTAAATTGGGTTTTTAACTCATCTATGGTATCAAAAATTTTTACAATAGTTTTCCAATCATTTCGCCATTCTATATCTTGAGATCCTAATTGTTCCATTTTTATACAATTCCAAATTTGATTTAAAACAATTTATAGTGTTTTCTGAAGTATTTCATAGAAACCTATATATATAAACTTTTAGATACAAAAGAATTAATGATTAGTAAAAAAAAAAAGAAATTTGAATAAGTATAACTATTAAAAATTATAATTGACATTACTTTGTAGATATAACAACAGTCTCGGAAGCATTTTGCATTATCCTTAATCTTTTTTCAGGTTCACCTGAATTCTTGATAATTCCAATCAAAAAATCTATAATTAGTAAACCACCACCTTTCAAAAGATTATTAATGGCGTAACTCCCTGGACTTGTAGGTTCTAATGTTTTCTCATCTACAGTTCTTAGGTTTAGTGCTACTTTTCCTAAAGTCTGACCATTGTTATAGGTCTCCATAAGCCAAAAGTATAAAAAACCAATTAGCCAATCGAATGGAAAGGTAAACCACCATTCTCCAACTCTGAAAGGGTGGTATATGAAATATGGTAAGAATATTAAAAATGAAATCATCCAGCTTGCGATACCAATGATTATCCAATCAATAAATATAGCTCCAAATCTGGGCCAAAAATCTCCATATACTACTCCTTCAGGTGCAATTTTTTCAACTGTTTGAATAGACTGTTTTTGAAGAACTTCTGTCTTAACAGGAGGGCTAACTTCTGAAACTTCTGCTCTTGAGGTCAAATCTACTCCGCATGTATCACAAAATCGAGAATCTGGTTCCAATTTATTTCCACATTTAGGACAAAATTTTAAAGACACTTATTAATCACCATTACATTTAAAAGAATTAATAAAAATTTAATATGCAATTTATATAAATCTTTTAGAGTCTATTTTTTAGTTATTATGAGATTTAAAATTAGAGTAAATTAAAATATCTAATTTTTATATTTTATAGATAATTCTGATAATACTTTTCAATAAGATTAATAGTTTCATTAAAATTTGATATATTAATTAACTTGTTTAAATCTTGAATTTCAGTTAATTCTTCGCGATATTTGATTTTAAACTCATTTGTAAATTCATTTATTACATTTTCTAATAATGCATTTTTACGATTTGTAGCAACAACAACAGCAAATCCTAAATCATCATAATTAACGACTATCTCTGTATTTATTGTTTGAAGTACATCGATGTGGTTAGATTTCTCTATAAACTCAGAGAGTATATGATTCAATCCTATTAATATATTACCCCATATTTTTGAATCAGCTTCGCTATTTGCATTTAGAAAATTGTAAGAATACAGTAAAATACCTGATTTATGATATATATTGACAAAATATAGTTTATTAGTAACAACCATAAATGTTTTTGGTGCTTTCATCATAATACAACAGGCAAAAATAAAAGCAAACCAAGCAAAAAATATAAATAAATTTCTGAAAACTGTTGATTCAAAAAAGATGTAAAGGATTGACATTGAGATTGGAATATATAGGAAAATTGCTGCAATATTTAAAAAAAGGGTTACTTTTTTGTTTTTTGCTCTATTAAATATTACAATATTGATATAGAAGTAATAAAGAATCATAAAGATTTGAAAGACAATTAAATGCAATCCAAATAGAAAACTATATGAGTAATTTATTATGTTATGATTAAGTTCTAAATTAATCGAATCTAGTGAAAGGATATTCCCAATAAGTAAACCTAAGATAATAGTAAAAATTAAATAGGGAAAAATTGGGATCTTCTTGTAATCTTTAATAAAACTATAAAATAATGAAATTTGAATTAAAAGGGTCATATAAGATATTATAGAGATCTTCCAAAACATGAGGTTAATTAGCTCTGAAATATAGATAAATGCAGATAGAACAAATAAAGTTGAATGTATTACTCCGAAATTAATAATTGTTAATATTAATAGTATTTGCATTAATTTTGTGCCATATTTTTCATAATTCTGGATGAGATAATAGATAGTAAGGACACTAATGCTTAACAAGGAAACATATCCAATTATTATAAACAATAATAAAAATATGTCCATAATTACGAAAAATTACTTTATTATACCTAAATTATTATTTAATTTGAGATTTCATTTAATCTAAATTTCTCTTTAAATGAATAAACAATATTCATATATAATATTTTTTCTTTAAAATCAAAATTAATTTTTAATTATATAAGGAGCAAAAATCTCATTTATAATAAGTTTCGTATCCGTAAATACTGAAATATCAACTAATTGACTCAAATCTTTTATTTTCATTAATGGCTCCTTAAATATTTCATTGAATTTTAACATAAATTGCTGTACTGATTTTTCAATTACATAATTTTTATGTTTTGCTACAAGTAGAAGTGCATAGCCAAAATTACTGTCATATTCGAGAATAATGTCTTTCTCCTTCATCTTAACCACACTGAGTTTATCTTTCTTATCAATGATGTTATTTAAAATATGACTAATCCCGATTAGAATACTCCCTTTTAAAACAGATTCTTCTGTCTCCTTATCGGTTTCAAAGTCAAAAGAATACAGAAGAATTCCTGATCGATGAAAAATAATGAAATCAAAAATCTTATTTGTAATTACTACAAATAAGTCAGGTTTTTTAATAATCGTAAAAAGCAAATAAGAAGAAAAAATAATATAAACAGATAGGAATAAAATCCTTAGTAATAAGTGTTGAAATACTAAATAAATAGCATAAAAAACATTGTTAATGCAAAAAAATACAGAAAGCCGATTAAAAAATTGTGCTAGTTTCTTATCACTAATATTAGGATATCCTCTTAATTCAATATAAATAGTTAAGATACTTATCAAAATAATAAATATAATAAGACACACAAAAAAGGAAATATTTTGAAAAATGTAATTGGAATAATATTCAGATTCTTTAATATCAAATACCTTCTCCAAATACAACAAGCTAATGATTATTCCTCCTAATAAGCAATATAGAAATCCCATAAAAATTCTAGTTCTCTTTTTCAATAAAATATAACTGTGAATCGTACTCATCATACTTAACTTAAATATCATTAATATTATTGAGAGATTCCATAAAAAAAGAGCAAAATTCTCACTAAAAACAAGTTCCGTTGATAAATTGAAGGAAATAATATAACTAATATCTAACAAATAGTATGCACAAGTCATTATAGTAAAAATGAAATGGTTAAAATATATCCCTCTTTGTAAAATAACATAAGTAATTACGGGAATAAAGATGGAAATTGAAATTATAATAAATAATAAACTTACAATCATTGGGTTTTTATAACCAACTTATAATGAACTTCTTACCTAATAAAGATTCATATTATATTATAATATTTAAATATTGGTTTGCCCATAAATTTAAAAATAAGAAAATTTGATTGAAGATTAAATTCCTTTTAGCTTTTTCTTATTTTAATGTTGCCCTTTAGCCATCCTATTCTTTTAGTTTTTATTGCATCGAATTGAGGGACATAAGGTTTTATATCTAATACAGGTGTTTTATCTAAGATGTCTAAATAATTCACTTGTATGATGTTGTCTTCTATTCTTAATATTTTCAATATAGATAATCCAATTGGATTAGGACGAAAAGGAGTTCGAATAGAAAAGACTCCCATTGTCTCATCTTTTAAAAATGGTTTTGATTGGAGTGGGACAGGTAATTTTACCATATCGAAATAATATAAACAAAATATGTGTGAAAATCCTTCTAAGTCCTTCAGGCCAGGCTTGAATTTAGAAAATATTTCAATATTTCCTTTAATATTTGACATCAATGACTGGATTGGAATACTTTTTAAAGTTTTAAAAGAAGAATGGATTATTCCTATTGGCTCAAAACAAATTTTTTCTGGAAATTTGCGTTCTTTAAAATTAAATATTTTTCTTTTTGTTATTTCCATGGATTTATTAATGCTCTTTTGTAAAAATTTTTATTTATTAAAAAGCAAATAAAAACAGTGAAATTAATCTTCATCAATATTCAATTGACTGATGAGTAACTTTATAGACTTCTTAAAGAAGGATAATATAATAGAGACACTTATTTCACAAGAGATAACTAAGAAATTCCATAAAGTTTTCCTTAAAAAAGTAATAGATAATATAGAAAAGTCTCGAAAAATAATTCAAAATTCTTCGGATTCTAATAATTATTACTCTAATACAACTAATCTTGATTTGTTTGGAAGCATTTATGAGAGGATATTAAACCATAAAGAAAGGAAGGCTTTGGGTGAATTTTATACTTCATTCTCAATAGTAGATTACATTTTAAATGAAATTGGTTATATTTATAACGATAACATTGAGAGTAAGAAACTAATTGATATAAGCTGCGGTTCAGGAAGTTTTCTAATTCAGGCTATTCGAAGATTAATAGATCGTTATAAAATAATTTATAATAAAAATAAAATTGCTGAATTTTCTCTAAAAGAAGCAAAATCAACAATTCAAGGAGTGATGGATAATATCTTCGGAATAGATATCAATCCTATTGCATGTGTTTTATGCCAACTTAATATTCAATTTACTTTATTTGGTCTTTTTAAAATTATTAGAACTTATGATGATTGTTTTCAATTTCCTAAATTTAATATCTTTAATATCAATGCTGTGAATTATAATGAGAAAGAATCATTCAACTTTGTTGTAGGAAATCCTCCATATTTATTTATTAGAGATATTCCCGTAGAACAGAGAAGATTAATTAATTCGAGTGATTTTAAAACAAAAAGCGGTCAATATGATTACTATCAAATTTTTATTGAACTTAGTATTAATTTATTAAAAGATCAGGGATTTCTTGGGTATATCGTTCCAGATTCACTTCTGGTTTTATCAAATCGATCTTCAATTAGGAAACATATCTATAATTCTACTAAGATAAGAGAAATTTTCCATACAGGACCAAAATTTGATGACGTTATTGTTTCTAATATCATTTTAATTCTACAAAAAGAAAGATTGGAAGAAAAAAGAAAAAAAAATATTATCCAAATTCGTTATCAATTTCAAAAAAATCATCAAATTACCCAAAAAATAATTGAAAATTGGGATTATAAATTTTTAATAAATTTAAATTCTATGGATAGTGCCATCCTAGACCATTTGAATAAGGATTTCCCAAAATTGAGCGATTTAATAAACAGTGAAAATTATTCTATTATTTTAAGCAGAGGTATTGAATTAGGAAAAGAAGGTAATGTAATCTTTTGCACTAATTGTCAAAAATATATACCATTACCTAAAAAAGAATTGAAATGCAAAGTATGTAATCGTTCTTTAAATAAAGATTTAATAGAGAACATAATTTACGAGAATCTCAAACAAGGAAAAGGGAGCAACTTAAAACCTTTTATTTATTCAATAAATAGATATAAAATTAAAAATATGAAATATGTTGACATTGAGAAACAGGGTATAAACTACAAGAACTTAAAAATTTACCAAAATCGAATTATTATTAGACAATTAAGTGAACAAAATCTTATTTCAGCTACATACGATAAAAATTTTTCACTCACTTCACAATCTTTTTACAATTTGAAAATATTGAATTCAAATACTGAGGAATTTAATCATTTATATGTCTTAGGGATTATTAACTCCACACTACTCTCATATTATTTTATAAAATCATTTGGTTCATATAAAAAGTTATTTCCAAGAATATTAATCGAAAAAATTAAAGAGATCCCAATCAAAATTCCTAAGACAAATGAAGAAAAAAGTTTAGCTATAAGCATAGGAGAAAATGTATCTCTTTTACTTAATTCAACTGAAATGAACAGTACTATTCAAAAAAGAATTGATCTCCTAGTATTTGAGTTATATCAAATTCCGACAGTAAATCAAGAGTATATTTTCGATTTTATGAATAGTTTAAATTAAAATTATTTTTCTTGTTTTTTTGCATGATAATTTTTTAGAATCTTATCCCATTTCTCTGCTAATTCATTTAAATCTGTTTTTCTAAATAATTTAACTGCACGATCTAAGATTTTTGCTATATTTTCTTCATATTTTACGATATCTTCTTTATTATCTTTAAGAGAAACATATCCCATCATACATAAAAAATGAAAAAGAGTCAGATAAAAAATGATATAGTATGGAGATGTAGTCTAAAAGATGATTTTAGTAATATCTAAATAGATATTTTTATATTATCTAGCAATATTATATTCTTAATTGTATAATCAAAATGTATGAAAACTGATGTAAAAATGGATAAATTGCCCAACGAATCTCTTCTAAAACCAATATTAATAAATTACATGAATGCAATTAACGGTGTACTAGCGGTAGCAATATGTGATCGAAATGGATTTATTATTTCTTCAGAATTTAAAGAACAAACCACTGATGAGTCTGTAATTGGCGTTATTTCGGCAATTATTGATAGTTTTATTGATAGAATTAAAAGTGAATTTGGGACCTATGGAAATTTCTTTAATATTACCACTACTGGTGATAGAAAATTCTCATTCGCTAGCATGGGACCACACTCAATTTTAACCACAGTCGCAGATCCATTAACTTCAGATGTTGAATTAAAAGTCTATTCAGAACATATAGCAAGTAAAATCGAACTAATTTTAGAAGGTAATGAAGATGTATCACCTCAAATTCCTGAGATAATAAAAGCATTGTCCAAAACTCGAGGTGGACAACTTTCACTGTTGGAAGGAGAGTTTTCAAATAAATTAATATTGACTGGAGATTATGCTGTTGGAAAAACATCTCTTATTAGGCGATTTGTTGAAAATAAATTTGAGCAAGATTATATCTCCACTATTGGTGTACAGATTTCAAAAAAGATAGTAAATATAAGCGAAAAAACAACAATGAATTTTTTAATTTGGGATATCGGTGGTCAAAAAAACCAGATGGCTCCTTATCGCAAAAAATTCTATAGTGGTACTAATGCAGCATTTATCGTTATAGATCGAACCCGACCAGGTAATTTAAAGAGTATCAATTATTGGTTTAATGATATCAAAGAACAAATTCCTAAAGATATTCCCATTATAATAGTAGGCAATAAATCAGATTTGGTTGATGATATAGTTATTAGTGAAGATGATATGAGATCTATCGCTAAAGAATTTGGCTTCCATTACATCCTTACCTCTGCAAAAACTGGCATAGGTGTTAATGATGCTTTCTTATATGTTGCATATAGAGTTATAGAAACTCTATAAATTTTAAGAAACAAACTTATTTATTTGCTCTACTTTTCTTAAATATTAGATAATTATAATATTGAAATCAGTTAATGGAGGTTAGATAAAATAGTATTAAAAGTGTCATTCAATCAAATATTAGCAACCTGAAACGCTGCTGGCTATATAATGGGTTTTTCAATTAAAGAAATTACATACAAACAAAAGTATCTAATATACTTAACTGAGCAAGAATTCTCAGGACCATGGTTTAGCTTTAAATTAAAGGGAAAAACTATAGGAACCATTCCAGTTGTTTTAAAAAACGTAGAACCAACTCCAGTTTATAATATGGTTAATACACGTATGGGTTCTGTTATCCATAGAGTTACCTTAGATTTCAATATCACAGAATACCTAAAAAAGTTAATGAAGGAAGGAAAATTAAAATTTTCTTCATTTAATAAAAAAGAATTCGTTCGACTATACATAGATATTTTTAACCGTCCAAAAGTACCATTTATTAATACATATTTTACATTAAAAAATATATCAGGCTATGCTTTAATCGATTTTTCTATGTATTTCGTATTTGACTTTGATATTAATGGATTGGCAGGATTTGATAACGATTTTTCGGGATACGATATAGAAAGTGATACAATTTATCAATATGACAAAACAGGGTTACATGGAGGCTTCTCTCCCATCTCTAAATCAACAAATTTCGAATCATGCTTAACAAAGGATTTTAAAATAAATAATGAAAAATTGGATCTTTCAAATAAATTGTATGAAGGTTCTGGAGAGATTTTATCTGCTTTACAGATTAAGTTTATGACATTAGAACCGAATCATTCATTTCAAACCGCTCTGGCAATTTCTGGTGGAGAGAGTAAAGCTGAGTTAATAGAAAATATACATGCTGGAAAAAGTAATGCAATTAAATATTTAGGACAAGTAAATAGATCAGTTAAATCAGAGCAACGTAATTTACAGGAGGAAGCTTTTATAAAATTGAATAAGCAAGAAGGAAAAGAATGTGAATAAAATCCAATATGATGATTCAAATAAAAAATCCTTTAAAGGAAAGTTATTTGATGAATGCTTTGCGTAAGTATGGATATAAAAAAAAAAAATAGATTTTAAATTTAATCTTTGGATTTTTCCAGTGACTTTAGATTAAAATAAGACTCTTCAAGAACATTAAGATACTCGATTAAAACTTTATTAGCCTTAAACTTTTGATCATAAGATTCCTTTATATTTGTTAAAATATATTTTGGAAATATTATGTCAAGATAGAAGTCTGAAAGTAAGGCATAATACTCGTTTTTCTCCTCATCTTGAAATACTTTAACCATTCCATTTTCCCAAAGCGCTTTTAAAACTCCATAAATATCATCAACTCCCTTTTTTCTGAGCTTTTCAAGATCATTAATTGTTACTATTGATTTTCTCAGTAATCTCAGAGTTTCATACACTTGTGGACTAGATAGAACGTTTATAATCTTTAAATTGTCATCTTCTGTTGGTCGATATTCCTTAAAAAACTTTTTTACTTCATTTAGATAAGATTCCGTTAGTAATCTTGGTAATCCTCGTTGCATAGGATTATCTATTAATTCAATCGGAGGTACACGAAGCATAAAAACGTCCAGAGTTAATAGAATTAATTCTGAAGACATACCTTTTATTGAAACTTGTTTGATGATACCTCTTTTCATCATCTCAACCAATATAGTCTCTATGTCGACAAAACCTTCCTTATATTTATCTTTAAGCCAAATTTCCAATTCAGATTTAGCTACTACTCCTGTTTCTCTTAAGATATTTATAATCATACGTTTAATGTCATCATGATAGTCTAACACAAATAATTGCTCTTCATTAAGAGTTGGATAGACAGATAAACGTTGAAAAAGATATGGCATCAATTGTATATAAGCATCTTCTTCAAGATTTTGAAGAATGACATGGAAAATATCGATAATTCCATCTTCATAAACATCTGGGTCATCATCTAAATTCAAAATTAAAAGAAGATAATATCCTGGTTCTGGTCCTGTATAATATGATATAATATTTAAAGAGCCATCCATTAAAGTTATAAACCCTTTTTCTCCACTATATTCATGGGTACTATATACCTGCATCAAAGTCTTAGTTGCAAGATTTATATCTTCAGGATATTTTGCTAAAAGTTCTGTACCTATTCTTTCATTCCATCTCATTAATGCTAAGCAAATAGGTTTGTGATCATGTGATTTACCTAAGATGGAAATACTCCTTTTAACTTTTGATACTTTCTTTACTTTGTCAACATCAGATCCTACTATGTTCATTAAAGGAAGTTTAAGTTTTTCCCACTTAGTTTTTACTATTTCTCCAATAAAAATCTCTTTATTGCGATATATAAGTGAGTCTGAAATATTATCCTCCCCTTTAATAGCCTTTTTCATCGCTCTGACTTTTTTCACAAATTCTGGTATTCGAGCATGTTTATAAACGCGATATCCTACAATACTACCAGCAAAAACAACTACTGCAGAAACGATTAATAAGAAATAGAATGTTGGCATGCCTGGGAATATTTCCTCCATTTCTACTACAATTGTAATCCTAATCTCGACAGAATTATAATCCTCTTTAGTAATATTAATTATCCCATTGAGAGTTTTAGAACTGAAAAAAGCATCAACTCCTTTAGTATCAAAATTAAGAATATATGTACCATTTCCAGAATGATCAAATGGGTATTCTTTTCCTCCCAATTTTAATAGTACTGTGGCATTTATTATAGGGATCCCATTATCTGTTAATTCTATTTCAATAGGAACTACCTTTCCATGCTTAACACTTACTTGATTATTTCTAAAGTTATCGCTTAAAGAATATTCAACATTTCTCTTTTCAACAGTTAAAGAAATCATAGCAATTCTATATTCATAATTTTTCTTACCTAAAGTAACTATGAGGAAATATTCTCCCACTTCTAAGTTTTCTGTATCAAAATCTAAGAGATACAAATTATCAACAGTAGGGATTAAATTGCCTTGACCGCTATCAATTACATTGCCATCACTGTCATACCTCTCCCATATATAATTTTGAGAGGTCAAATCAGTAATTTTATTACCTAACCAAGCATCAGTATATAAAAATGTAAAATTAACAGCATCTTTAATAAAAATATTTTCAATTTTTCTAAAGAATCCTGAAGATCCATTTAGCAAAGTTAAACGACTTAATACATTTAAAACCAATATTTTTGTTGCAGATGAATAATGTCCCTTGAAAATTGTGAAGTTTACATTGTATCCTATTGGATTAGCATCCAATAGGGAAGTATCAATTGTTTGTAGATAATATCCGACCGTCTCATAATATTGAACAGTTCCAGACATTTCAGGTTTTTCTACTACTTTATAAATAACCATTCCTTCAGTTTCATAAGTTACACTTCTAAAATATCTTGTTACAAATGAAAGATTGAAAGTAACAAGCTGATTTGTTTCTATAAATGCTGAGTATATGGTATTTTTATCAAGGTTTTCTAATGAAAAAACTCCTTGTCCTGGATCTACATCATTAATACTATATTTTTGTCCATCTATTGTAATATTCATTGCTAAATCTGATGGAAGATAACCATCGGTTATTCCACTAATGTCTAATCGTGCATAATCCTCAAGCCAATCTTTTTCAATGAAATTGACTTCCAAAGTTCCTCCGTTAATAAAATTATGCTCTGTAATTGAAAGATTAATAACTTCTAGATATTGATTTTGATAAAATTCTTGGATGTACCCAACTTTTATTATAACATCAAACATAATCTCCTGGTTTGCTTCTAATGTGAACAAGAATTGATTCTCTAAAGGGTAAATTATTCGATCATGTATGTTTAACGTCCCTTGCCCTAAAGTTCCTGATTCTAATTGATATTTAATTCCTTCATTTGTAGATATATTTAATTTAGCATCATTTAATGGATCTAATTCAATCCAATTAGAAGGATTATAACAATCATAGAGTTCAAAAGTTATATTTTTAATTGCCCATCCTTTTCCTGGAGGTAAAAGAGATATCGCTTCTGTTATATTGAATTTTGAATATTGAAAATTGATTTTATCTCTAGTAAAAACGACATCTGCTATAATATCTGCATCGGTAAATGATCCTCCAATAATAACATCAAAATTATCATCAGTAGGAATAGATTTATCTATATTGAGTTTGATTCCTTCCCATGTACCAAGAGCATAATTATGACCATTATGATTACTGGTATTGAAAAACCTATAAATTCCATAATCCACCATGGTTATAACTATAAATATATCATCGGGTAATGTAATCCACGAAATATTATAAATATTAAAAGTAATTTGTGATAAATTCCAAACATTTTCGATATCTGGGATTGAAAATTCGAGTATCTGATCTGTATAATTATTAATATCATACTCTAAACTAAAGCTTTCAGAAATTTTGCCATAAGGTCTTACTGATAAATCAATATCCTCCTGCCAATAAACAGATTGGGGCGAATCATCATTTTGCGACTGGTTTAAAACTAACTCATTTTCTGTAAGATATAGTGACATTATTACTTCTGGAGGTAAAACATATCCAGATTTTTGAGCTACAATTTTGAGTATATAAACAGTTTTGGATTCTAAGTTATGTGTATCAATTACTCCCTTATGTCTTCCAATATAATCAATTTCTTTAGGCATTATTTTTGATAGAATGAGGGTTAAGCCATCAAAAATTTGAAATACCATTGAATCTGCATAGGCGGGGCCTGTTAAATTCGCAAATTCAGGTCCAGAAGGTACTTTCGTAACATTCAATAAAGCTCTTACCGTTATTTTCGACCCCCATTCAGCTTCAATATTATTTGTTGGATTTAAAGATACTAAATTTGTTTCCAACTCTTCCAGCTGAGCTGGAGCAAAATGAATTTCTATAGTATAAGCAGTATTAGTTGTCACAGTAAAATTTGTCTTACCTACTCTTCCTGTCACAAGTTCAGGGATTTCAAAATCCCATAATTGTCCGTAAAAACTAACCATTAATGAATAATTTGAACTTAGAAAAGATGAATCAACCCATCTAAGCGTTGCGTGACCAGTTAAATCTGTGGTTAAATTTACTATACTTAAACCAGAGTCAAGGTTACTTAGTATTAATTTTGCACCATCTATGGGTGTTGGATCCTCATAAGTTAAAACTGTAAAATTAACTGTGGTTAAGGGCACACTTATATTTACATCGGAATTTGGGGCAATTATATCTCCTGTTTCTAAATTGATAACATTTGGATTATAATTAGAATCACGATACCAAATCGTATAATTATAATCATATGGAATAATATTTAACCATCGAAATGTGGCTTGCCCTTGATCGTCAATAGTACAATTCTGTATTGGATCTGAATTATTACCAACGATAATCCATCCAGAATCAAGAGGAATTCCATC
>JBHLKV010000005.1:0-7981 GCA_048886305.1 Candidatus Hodarchaeota archaeon | reverse complement strand
ATATCTAAAGCAGAAGCTGTGATCCCAGTTGGATTAGTAATAACCACATGCTGTAATGTACCTACAGTTGCAATAGATCCGGTTATTCCATTATGATATATTGTTGATGTGCTTGGAAAGCTAATGGCTTTTATTTCACCACTACTGTGGCCAATAGATATATGATCGGTACCATCGAAATCAATAACTACTGTGTCTGTCGTAAGAGAATAATAGACAATAATTCGAATATGATCAACTCTTAAGGTCGCTGAGGTGGAACCTGACTTTTCTAGCCAAATTCTAAAATTGGAATTAGAAAAATCAGATGGTGACCACGTACGTCCCCATGTATCGGATGAAGAACCAACTGTTCTATATGAATCAAATGTGCTAGACCAGCTTTGTGATTTAGGGGTGGTATACGAAAATCCCCCATTATGGGAAAGTCTAATCCAACATCCTGTAGATTGGTATTGTACTGATGTACTTGCTTCAATAGAGACTAAAATCCCCTGAATAGTCGCTCCAGCTGGTATATTAAAATTAAAATCACGCCAGTCTTGATCATCGTAATTAGTAGCTTCTGTAGCTCTATTACCATCGTTAGTATAAGCACCGGCAGGATTAAACCATTCATTTTGATTACCAGTTGCAGATGGGCTCTGATAACCTGTATTAAAAGATTCAATACTTCCAAGGCTATCAGGATTCATCCAAAATTCAATAGTTTTTATTTGCGGTCCAACATTACCCACACTTACATATTCATTAAATCCATTAAATCTAAGACTCCCATCAATCTGTCCTGGTACCTGATCTTGCGATTCCATATTAATAGCAGTTCCATGATTGCTATTAATGGTTGAATCTTGAACTGAACCTCCATAACCTGGGTCATCCTTTAGGTGCCAAACACCCATATAATTATTCTCCCATACTCCTGTTGGATTTTCTTGGGAGCTTATGGTGTCGTTGCCATAAAACATGAATATATTCGTATCAACAGAAGTTGATAACAAAGGAATCCGAACCCATGCTATTAGTTGAGCTTCGTCTATAGTATAACTTGGATTATATAGTTCTATTTCATGATCTAGCCAGTCTGTATTGTTAGCAAAAGCAATATCATCACCATCTGATTGAGCTTCCTCATGCAGGTCTGAATCTAAAATTGAAATTAATACTGGAAAATTAATATGAGTACCTGTACCACTAACTTTTGTGTGATCAATTGTTATAACCTTATAATAATCATAATAATCCGCATTAGGCAGACTGCTTGAAGGGGCTGAGAGATGAGTTTCTCCAATATGATCATCATCTATGTTATTTGTTAGTCCACTATTAGAACTAAATATGTTCGTATTTAACAGTAATGGAAAAATTAATGTAAATAATAAAAGTAATAAGCATCTTATCCTTTTTTTCAATCTTTTTAATCTCATTTTAAATCATCTCATATTATAATCTAGAAATAACTTATTCTTACCTAAATACCCTAATCAAATACACAAAAGTGTAAGGTAATTTTACTTATAATAAAATAAGTTATTTTTAACTTTTTTGATCTTTTTATAAAATGTCAACTTTCATGATTCTTCATTTTTGGATTATTTTAATAAAAAAGAAGGATAAATGTCGGGAAATAAGTATTTATAATACTAACATATAAATAAAAAATCAATTATTAAGTCATTTAAGGATAGCATATATATTGATGGTGTATTAAAGAAAGAAAAAATAAAATTGTACTTTGGCAAATAACAGAGCCCAAAAATAATCCTAAGATTAATAAATAGTATAATAACATTAAATAAAAAGGAGATTAACCATATTAAGACAAGTGTATGTTTATAGAGATAAGGAACTTATATATAATAGGAGTTATGGTGTAATATCACTAGATATGCCTTTTGAGGCTTATATATTATCTCTAATTGATGATATTTTAACTGAAGAATTTAATAAAATCCACTATAAAGATTATCACAAATATAGATTCTCATATTCAACAGATAAAGATGGGAGTTCAATCTTATTATTTATTAATGACATATCAGATGATTTTAATGTTATTAAAAAAGAATTGAAGAAAGCTATGGCAGGATTGATAAATATATTTAATCAGCAAATTGAAGATAATATTTATAAAAGATTTGATGTAATTATTGATTCTATTCAGAAAGAACTACCACCAATTATTTCTTTAGTGGGTTATAATGGAGTTGGGAAAACCCAATTAACTGAACTCATCAGATCAAAAGAAATTGCTTTACAACATGATCCTAAAATTTCAGCAAATATAGCTACAATAAAATTTGGTACATTTCATATCTTATTAAGAGATTTTACAGGTCAAGAACAATTTATTTTTTTATGGAAAAATTTTATTAAAGGAAGTAATGCGGTAATAATAGTTTTGGACTCTACTTTGGATAATGCAGAAAAAAGTAAATTTTTCTTAAAATTAATAGAGGAGGAAACTCCCTTTGCTTATACTTCAGTTATTTGTAACAAACAGGATTTAGAAGGTGCTCAAGAATCTATTAAAATTGAGAATATGTTCGGTTTAAAAACATTTGGAATGATTGCAAAAGATTTTGAACAAAAAAATAAAATGATTGAAATTGTCAAAAGTCTCTTAGAATTAAATGAAGATATTTCTCCGAGATTGAATCTAATATCTGAACGAAATGCTTTAATATATGAATTTGAAGAAGCAATAAAAAATGAGAATTATAACCTTGTAAACTCACTTCTAAAAAGGATAATAGATTTATGCATTAACATTGGTGAAAATCCTGCTGAGATGGAGTTCTATATGAAGTATCAAGAAATACAAGATAAAATAAAAGCAGTTGATTACTTACAAGATATATCTATCCCGGAGACTATGCCAATAATTAAAGAACCTCAAAGAATCCCTTTAAAAGAAAGACTCTTAAAAATTCTTTTACAGAATTATATGAATAATGTAGAAGGTATTATAGCTACAACTGTATGTGATAGAGAAGGATTTATAATCACTTCAGAAAGTAAGGAGGATACCAGAGATGATTCTGTCTTAGCTGCCGTATCAGCAGCGTTAGATATTTATATAGAAAGGCTTAAAAAGGAATTCGGTTATGAAAGTAATTTTTTCAACATTACTACGATTGGAACTAAGAAATTTTCATTTGCTTCAACTGGTCCAAAATCAATATTAACGACTATTTCAGAGCCGTTTACCTCAGATACAGAATTAAGAGTATTTTCAGAACACATTGCTGGAAAAATAGAACTAATATTAGAAGGTAATGAAAATGTATCAATTGAGATCCCAGAGATAATAAAAACGTTATCAAAGACTAAAAATGGAAAAATCCCAATTGGAGATTTTTCCTCTAAACTAATATTAACTGGTGATTATTCCGTAGGAAAAACTTCTTTAATTATGCGTTTTGTTGAAGATCTCTTCAAAGAAAGTTATCATTCTACAGTAGGAGTTGAAATATCACAAAAAAAAATAGAATTAAGTGATAAAACACATATTAAATTTGTTATATGGGATATAGGAGGACAAATTACTCAAATGGCACCTTATAGGAGGAGATTTTATGAAGGTGCAAATTCAGCTTTCATTGTACTCGATAGAACTCGCCCAGAAACATTAGAAAGTGTTGCGCTATGGTATGATGATATTAAAAAGTATGTTCCATCTGAAATAAATATAATTTTAGTTGGAAATAAAACTGATTTAGTAGATGAAATAGTAGTTAGTGAAAATGATATCAGAAGTATTGCTGAACAGTTTAACTTTCATTATATTATCACTTCAGCAAAAACAGGTGAAAATGTTAATGAGGCCTTCTTATATATGGCATACAAATTTTTAGAATCAGTCTAAACCTAAATATACTTTAAGCTAAATTGATGTTTATATGTTTTACATCAAATAGATTTGATAATTGAAATTCTCTTGAGATAATTGATTCAAATAAAATGAATTGTATAGGTTTTTGAAGGTTAAGATTTTTTAAATTTTTTTTAATAAGATCGATAAATTTTTGGTTATGTGAAAAGGAGGAGTTAATAACAATAATGTAATTCGTATATTGACTCCAGCCTTCTTTCTTATTAAGATAATTTTGAACAGAGTTTTCTTCAAATTTTAATTCAATTTCTTTTAGAATTGAGGTTTCATTGTATCTTTCTAAATCAAATAAGATATAGTCAAGAATTATCTCATTTTTTTCATGATTTTCAATTATAATTATCCCTTTTTGTTTCTGTTTTTCATATAAAATCCTTAATTTCTCATTTTTTGCTTTTTGAAAGATCTTATAGATTAGAAATTGATAATCATTAAAATAATCAATCTTAGCTTCATTAATCTTATTGTCAATTGTCTCCCTAAAATTTTCATTTAATTCAAAACCAATTCCTTTTCTAAATAGAGATTTGGCAACTTTTAATGTTGTTCCTGAACCAACAAACGGATCTAAGATGCTATCTCCTATGAAAGAAAACATTCGTATTATTCTATAAGGCAATTCTTCCGGAAACATAGCAATGTGTTCTTTTTGATTTTTCCCTGGAAATTTCCAATGTCCTACATACCATTTTTTCCATTCACTTAAAGAAATTTTTGACAATTCCTTAACTTTAAGATCAATATTTCTTCCTTTTCCTTTATGTTTTTTGAAAATTAAAATATGCTCATAATCAAAAGTCAATAAACCATTCCTTGGGTAATAAATTGAACCCATTAAAGAACAACCACCTGTAGGATTAGTTGTACTAATTTTTTGCCATATAATATCTCCCAAAAAATCAAATCCTAAACTTAAACAGTCAGTTACAATCTTACTAGATATTGATAGTATGTGATATCTTCCAAATTTAGAGGTTCTCAAATATTGATCTCCAATATTAATTATCATACGGCATTTAGGTTCAAGAACACGATAACATTCCCTCCAAACCTGTTTTAAACGTTCAAAATATTCTTCGAAAGAATCATAATATCCAATTTGGCCTTCGAAACCGTAATCTTTAATTTTTCCATAAGGAGGAGAAGTTATTATTAATTGAATTGAATCATCTTTGAGTTCTTCCATATTTTCAGATGACTTATAATAGATCACTGGTTCATGAATTTCAAACAATAGGTTCTACACCGAATAAATATTTATATGATTTAATAATTTAAAATAAAAATTCAAATTCTTATACTTCAATATTTTATTAAAATTTATATAAATAATTATCAAAGATTAGATACAATATGAGTAGGAATGCTAGAGTTAGTTATGTAATCTTAATAATACTTGATGATGTTAGAGCAGAACATTTATTTAATTGGATGAGGGAAGGAAAACTTCCAAATATAACCAAGATTGCAGAGAATGGCATAACATGTGAAAATTGTATTACTTCTTTTCCAAGTGTTACATTACCTTGCTATGCGGACATCATAACTGGTTCCAACTCTGGTTATTATCCAAAAGAAGGAAGTGGTGTACCAAATTATCATTGGATTAATCGCTTAGATCCTCCTTCAGAAAAAGACAAAGCACCTTTTATTCGCAATTATAGTGAACGTCGTCATCTATTTAAAATCAATAAAGATATTGGCACAAATGTTAAGACAATTTTTGAACATGCAGGACAAGGAAATTTTCTTAGTGTTACTAGCTTTCTTTATAGAGGATCTATATTTACTACTTCAAAGGAATTTAAAGCACAACTAATTTTAAAAAGGATTATAGATCTCTATAGAAATCCTAGAGAGATCTTTCCTGATAACGAAATTCCAAAAATATCCATTGGATATATTCCACATACTGACCAGTTAATGCATGAAAAAGGATTTGATCATCCAGATTATATAAATCTTGTCCTTGATTGTGACAAATCTATTGGCTTGTTAGTTAAAGCACTCATGGATATAGGAATTTATAAGGATACAGCTATATGTATTGCATCCGATCATGGTAATTACAAAGCTCAAAAAGCTTATAATCTTGAACCATTCTTCCAAGAAAAAGGTCTAAGACCATATAATCCTAAAAATGCTTCAGGAGATTTTGATGCCAATTTAGGTGGTGTAGGATTTTTTAACTTCAAAGGTGATACATGGCAACATCATCCTACAATCAATCAAATGAAAAGTTTTAAACCAAGTGGAACCGGAAGTTCTTCATTAGATTTGCTTGAAACTTTGTGGGAATTACCTGGTGTTAAGTTAATGTATTATCAAAATGATAATAACACTCCTGAAAAAGGTATTATCTATCTTGAGCGCAGAGATAATAAATCTAGTAAAATACTAAAAGGAAGAATAGAATATCATGGAACAGGAAAAAACCAAAAAACAAAATATTCATTTGAGAGTGAAGATCTATTTAATTATGTAAAAAATGAAGAATCAGCTGCTCTTCTCAATAATAAATTCCATACTATTGATGAATGGGTTGCAGCTACTTCTCAAATCGATTTTATAAATATTATTGATCAACTTCCCCGTCATTTTAAAAATCCTCGCTCATGTGACATTATTATTTCAACCATAGGCGAATATTGCTTTAATTATGAACATGGAAAAACTAAAGGTACATCTCTTTACTCACATGATATCTCCCAAAGAAGCTCAATGACTGTACCTTTGATTATTGGAGGGTCCCCGAGGATTCCTAAATTAGAATTAAATTATTGTAAAACTACTGATATTGTTCCCACACTTCTAGGATTATTAGGATCTAAACCAGACCAAAGCGTTATTGGCAAATCCGTTTTACATTATGATTAAAATTTCAAATTGATTGTTATGAAAGCAACTAATATTATTATAGTACCTGAAACTCATTGGGATCGCGAATGGTACCTAACTTTTCAAGAATTTCGTGCTAAACTTGTATTAATGATGGATAAGTTAATAAACATATTAAGAACTGATCCAAATTATTCTAATTTCACATTGGACGGGCAAACAATACCTATAGAAGATTATTTAGAAGTAAGACCTGAAAGGGAAGAGGAACTCAAAAAATATGTAAGAGAGAAAAGACTCTCTATAGGTCCCATGTATGTTTTGCCTGATGAATTTTTAATTAGTGGGGAATCACTGATACGGAATTTAATAATTGGTCATCAAACTGCTCAAAAATTTGGGAGAGTTATGAATGCAGCCTATATACCTGATCCATTTGGGCATATTGCACAATTGCCCCAAATAATAAGTGGTTTCGAGATTCCTTCGATTATATTTGAAAGAGGTTTTGGTAATGAATTTGAAGAGAATGATCTCAATATGGAATTTATCTGGGATTCTCCGGGAAAGGTTGCTTCAGTTTTAACCATTCATTTAATCAGAGGATATGGTTCCTTAGAATATTTAAATACCTCTTTAGAAGATGAAATTTATAAAAAAGCACTTGAAAAGATAAAAAGAGTAGCAAATGATATAGAAAAATTTACTGCTACACCATTCGTATTACTTAATAACGGTTCGGATCATAGAGAGGCATACTCAGAAATCCCTGAAATAGTTAAGCAATGGAATAAATTAAATCCTGATGTTTTATTGGAGCAAAATGACTTTGAATATTATATTAATAAAGTTCTTTCAGTAAATCCAAAATTAAGATCCTTTCAAGGTGAACTTAGAGGTAGTAAATACTCTCCCATTTTATCAGGAGTATTTTCTGCTAGGATGTGGATAAAACAAAGAAATACAAAGATAGAGTATTTATTTGAGAAATACGCTGAACCAATTTCAGCAATTACTATGGTTCTTGATAAATATCAGAAATTTGCTTACCCTGACTCCTATATTCGCAACGGTTTAATATGGTTAATTAAAAATCATCCTCATGATTCAATCTGTGGATGTAGTATAGACCAAGTTCACAATGAAATGAAAACAAGATTTGATTGGGCTGAACAAATAGGAAATGAAGTATTCAATCTCTCATTTATGTATCTTTCTAATTTAATTAATTTTAAACATGAAGAACGT
>JBHLKV010000004.1:0-43540 GCA_048886305.1 Candidatus Hodarchaeota archaeon | reverse complement strand
CCCCCTGTTGATCCTCCAGGAGTTCTATCTAATTTCCAAGGATTTTTACTCTCTCCAAAAACGCGATTATGAGTAGAACCAGCATAACCTAATTCAGGAGTATTTGTTTTTCCTAACATTACACATCCAGCATCTTTTAAACGTTTTACAGCAATATCATCCTCTTCCGGTATAAAGTTTTCATACATTAATGATCCAAATGTAGTTCTTATTCCTTTAGTAAACATTAGATCTTTTATCGAAGTTGGAATTCCATGTAATAATCCCAATTTTTCACCTTTTTTTACTGCTTCATCAGCTTTCTTTGCCATATCTCTCGCTAAATTGAAGGTGAGAGTACAATAAGCATTAATTACTGGATTTATTTTTTCAATTCTTTCGATAATAGTTTCAGTAATCTCTTGAGAAGCAAGTTCTTGAGTTATTATTTTGTCTCTCATTTCATAAGCAGGCAAAAAACATATATCTTCTTTATTCATATCTACCACTGATTTTAATTTGTTTTAATAAATTAAAATTTGATGATATTTAATATCAATGATTTTATATTTGTCTTTTTATTAATTCTAAATTTTCAATAAATTTAGAAATTTATTAGATAAATTACTTTAGAATTTGAAATCTGATTGCCACTTTTTATAACCTATTTTCCAAAGCTTCAATCTTGGTTTATTTATTTTATTATCCAATGCAATCCCAGGTTTAGGATTATTCATTACTTCACGATAGCGAAGATAATATTCATCCGCACTCGGATTCCCCTTAATTAAATCTAAAATTGCTTTTTCAGTAAAATATAGAATTAAATCAGGTTCAATGCCAGGATTTTTTATTGTTATCTCTAACATATTCTCTTTTTTTTTGTATAAGAAGTAGTGCAATTTGAAAACTTCTTCATTTATAGAATTTTCTGTAATATAATATTCCCAACAAGCGTTAACATTTAAATATCTCATTAAATCCAAATTATTCGGAAAGTAAGTTTTCAGTTTATTATATAATTCTTCTGCTTCCATCGTGAAAACTAATTGCTATTATTTAATTTTCTCTAAATTTAATGGAGTACCATCATAAATATACTTTCCATATACTAATTCCTGAGGATAATATTTACATCCTGCTGGATAAGCAGAATCTTTAATTCCACCAAGCGAAACTGTAATATCAACAAGCATAGGTCTAGCATTAATATAAATATTCGCAGCTTCTAATTCATTCTTAAAAATTTCAATGTTTTTTAGATTAGAAGTATAAACAACTGCCCTCATACCATAATTACTGGCATTTGCTAACCTTATTGCATCTTTCATATCATTAGCTTTTGTAATAGAACGAACAGGCCCAAAGGCTTCTTCACGCCATAAAAATGGAGCTGTCGTTAGATCTTCACATAATTCCGGTTTTATTTCAACTAAAGTGGGTTTATAAAATAATCCATAATCTTCTCCAGTATCAATCTTCTCCCCTCCTATGAAAATTTTTGTCCCGAATTTTTTTGCATCGTTCACCATCACCTCCATCATCATCAGGATTCTCCTACTTCCCAATGGACCGATATCTGTATCCGGATCAGTTGGATCTCCATATTTTAAATTTTCAATTTCCTTCACAAGACATTCTATATATTGGTCGTAGATATTTTTATGAACGATTATTCGCTTCATCGAGAAACACTGTTGTCCAGAATTAGTATAACTAGCCATTACATTCCACTTAGCAACTTGTTCTAAATTTACATCATCCATGACAATTCCAGCATCATTTCCAGCGCATTCAAAAAAAAAGTGTTTAAATGGTTGAGTGTACATAGGAACTCCCATTGATTTATCTACAGTTTTTTTCAGGAATCTACCATATCGCACCAAGATATCCTTTGCTGTATGAGACGCTGTAATCGTCATCAAAGTTTTAACTAATGGAGACTTAAGAAATTCATCTACGGCCCATTCCCCTGGAGCAATAACTAAATCTAAAGCTCCTAGAGCAGGTAAATCCATTTCTTCCATTAAAGAATAGGCTTCTAACATAGTTAATGGACAAGCTGTGGATGGCTTCACAATAGCTCCATTACCAACTAAATAATTCGCTCCTAATTGATAAAGAGGTAAACTTATTGGGGTATTTCGAGGAGAAATGCATGCTGCTAATCCATGAGGAATATATCTTATTTTAGCCAATTGCTCCCCTTCTATGCTCGTTAAAGATTTTTCTTCTAGGAATTGATAATACCAATCACAGAATTTAAAACCATTCATTACAATATTTAATTCCCATTCAGAATATTTGATTGGCAAGCCACCTTCAGAAACTACCAAATCCTTTAATTTGGATTTTTTAAAACGCAATTTAGTAGCAAATTTAGAAAGAAGTTGAGCTCGTTCAAAAAAATCCATTTCTTTTAATAAATATTGATTTTTATGTACTTTCTTGATTTTCGCTTTAACTGTTTCTGGTGTGTCAGCAGGAATAGATCCTATAAGTTCACCAGTGTATTTATTTTTTATTTCCAATTCTTGAACTTTTGCCATAGATTTAATTACCATTATTTATTCTAATAATATTTCTAATAATTATTTAAAAAGAATTTAAAATACTTTAAAGATGGTCATCATCTTTGAGGATACCAGCAGTCTGGGCAAATTTTCCATAGCCCATATTAATTAATGTTTGCGTTCTTTTTAGCAACACAAAATCAATCCAGCCTTTTTCTTCATCTGGATTATCATAAAATGATCCTAAAAGTTGAGCATATTCTACTTTCGTTTTTGTTTTGATTAATTTTTTAACTGCATCCACCGAGAGTGCTAGTTCCAAATCTGAATCAACTGCTCTTCCTGGTTTTATTTCAATTCCATTTCCATTTCTATATACATTAAATATATCAACTGGAGATTCCTTATCATATGTTTCAATTGAATTATAAAGCGCAAAATCAAAATTCGAACCGTTTATTAAATCTGAGAAAATCTCAGGATATTTCGAAAGAAATTTAGTGTATTTTCTAGCTATTTCTGTTTTATATGCTTTCTCATCTACAATTTGGCTTGTTAATTTTTCTTCTGTCATTTTAACACATTCTTATTCCTATTTTTTTTTTCTTTTTCGATATAATTCTTATACCATGCTATAGTTTCACGTAATCCTTCTTCTAAAGGAGTAATTTTAAAACCTAATTTTTCTACAGCTTTTTTTGAAGAATATGCTCTATGGTACTTAATTGCTCTTAGTGTGGGTCGTGTCAAATAGGGTACTTTTTTATTGAAAAAAGCTTTTACTTCCAATAACCATGCGTAAACCATTGTAACCCAGAATGGAAGCTTTTTTGCCTTTTTATTTCTACCAATTTTAGCAATTAAATCCAGATATTCTCTAAATTTAATATTTTCTCCACCAAGAATAAATTCTTCTCCAAAAAGATCTTCTCTGTTGATTACGTTTACAAAAGTATCTGCTAAATCGTTAACATACGAAAGGCAAGTTATTGATTCTCCTTTTCCAGGACATACACCTAAGGGAAGAGTTTTTCCCCTCATAACATCAAAAAGCATTCTTCCAAAAATATTAAAATCTCCTGGACCATATACAATTCCTGGATAGAATATTACAATTTTCAAGCCTTTTGGTATAAAACTTTTCACTAATTTTTTTGCCTGAAATTTTGATTTCTCATATTCCATATAAAAATGTTCTTTTTCATACGTTTCATCAACAGGGTCTGGAGGAGTAGGACCTAAAGCAGTGAAAGAACTAACATAAAATAATTTTAGATTATTTTCAAGAACAACTTTAGCGATATTTTCTGTTCCCTTTACATTAATATCATGGTAAATTGATTTACTTTTTGCCCATATTCCTGTGTAAGCCGCAAGATGATAAATAATTTCAACATTATCTACTGCTTTATATAAACTATCAATGTCCCGAACATCACCAGTTATATATTCGATATTATTAAGATTTTGAAAAGGTTCAGTATTACTACTCTCTCTTATTAAGATTTTTAAATTATGACCTAACTCATTCAATTTCTTTACTAATGGGACACCAATAAATCCAGTACCGCCAGTAACTAAAATGTTAGCCATTACTAAAATACCGAAATATCAAAAATCAGTGTTTAAATATTTGATAGGTATCTAACCCTCTTTTTTAACTATTTCATACTAATAACATTTGTAATGGTTAAAAGTTTGAAAAATAGGAAATTAAAATAATCTCAGTGTTAATAATTCAATTCTTTCCAAACATTTCAAAATAATACTTAAACTTTAATGATAAGGGATTATAATAAGCAATGAATGAGATTGGGAAAAATATAAAAAAATTTAGTAGATCTTCTATGCCCAGAATAATTTGGTCAAATTTTATCTCTCAATTGGATTTGCCCTTCTTAGAAACCTCACCAGACCTTTTAAAAGCAATATTTCAAATCCTAAAGGATAGATTTGGTTTAATAAAAAACTCTAATCAAAAACTGATTGATTTAGGAGCGGGTGTTGCCACGGTCATTATATATTCTGCTTTAAATTATGGTATAAAATCTTTTGGAATAGAAATTAATCCAAATTTGATTAAAGAAGCCAAAAAAAAAATTGAAATATTAAAAGTGAAATATAAAAAAAAAATAGCAAAAAATATTAAAATCGAATTAACAGATCTTTATCAAAAAAATTTGAAAAAATTTGATTTTATATATATCTATTCCTTTCCCAAAATGCAGAAAAACTTAAAACATGTGTTTTCTACAGCAAAAAAGGATGCAATTGTTATATCTCACAAATATCCTTTAGAGGGTTTGAATTCGTATTTAAAGCATGAATATGAACTTAAACAGAAGAAGGGAAATAAAGAGGTCTCAACCTATTTTTACATAAGACTTTGAATATTTTTTCCAATATTGCTAAAAAATATAATTATAAATAAAATGATATGATAATAAATAATTATATTACTTCTATCAAGAATTAATTAATTATTAAAATTGGTGCAAATTTAAAAATGACTATCACTCCAGAAGGAATGTTGGATGGTATAACTGCGGCTGGTATTGTTCTATCAGCAACTCTATTTGGGTTATTCTCTCTGTACAAAGCCATAAAACTAAAAGCAAAGCTTCTTGGTGTTGCAGCTCTTACTATGTTTTTTACAGGTCTTTTATGGCTAGGACCTTCCATTGATCTCATTTTTGTGCTTACTACAGAAAAAAATATAGATCCAATTCAGGTTTATTCGATTTTAAGTTATATGTGGGTCGCTCCAGCTTTACTTGTCTCAATGTACTTAGGAGGTGAATTAATTTGGCCTAAAGGAAAATGGGTTATCGTAGTGATCTTCTTAGCATTAGGTATCGCTTTTGAAATGTTTCTTTGGTTTAATACAAACCATTCATTCGAGTTTACACTTGATAATCCTGGTGAAGATTTAATAGATGCCAGTTTTGTTAGGGAACATCCAACTTTTTTATTAGTTGCCATCTTTTTAATTTCTACATTGTTTTTCTTAGGAATTGGCTTTTTAATAAAAGCTAAACAAGCAACAGGCGATTTAAGAAGGAAATTTTTGTTCTTGGCTATTGGATTTATTATTTTTGTCTTGACCGGTGCGTTAGATTCAATACTTCCAATAGGTGTGGCTATTGGCTTTATAAGAGTAGTCATGATGACTTATGCCATATGGTTATATCTTGGACTTAAGACTTAAATTTTTTTTTTTACTTTTTATTACTTTTTATTTCTTTGACTTGTACTGTTTATTGTTAATTTTAATCAACATATCTTTCAAAAATAATTTCATAAAGTATCTCTGACTATTACAAAACTCTAATTTTTGATTGTTAGTTAAATTGGTACAATTAGATAATAAAGAGTGAATATCATTTGAAATAATAAGATACTCTTCTGCTGCATTATCGCTTTCCAAAGGATTACTCTTGTGAAGGTAATTTTCATAAGTATTATTGATATTTTGATTAATCTTTACCGGATATCTGTTTTCATATGCTATTAATGATGAGATTATTAAATCTGAAATTGTATAAAAATTTTCATTTGAGTCCTTTTGCTTTAATAACTCTGAAACCAGTTCAGAAATTTGGTTAAAAATAGGATTTTGAAATTTTGGTTGGTCTAAACTATTTGATTCTTCTAACCTTAATTCATTTCCGAAGATTTGATTAGATAATTCTTTGCTAATAAAACCTTTAGAAATTATGTATCAACCCGTAGAAATTTCAATTTGATTTTAGTAGGATTTACTAACTATTTAAAAAAAAAGCCTCTGCGAATTTATTAGAATTATTAGTTATTTACTTTTAAGGAAAATTTACTCAATCCATTTCATGTAATTGGGGGAAAAAAATTTATTTATATATATCGCAAACAATTTAATATTAATTTTAAAAAAAATACCAAAATGGAATTAAAATGACAGAAGAAAAGACAGGTAATGAAGAAGAATACACATTAAAAAAAGCAGTGTTGTACAGTTTTGCTGGTTTTACTGATGTTATCTTCTTACAATTTTTCACATTCCTCATTTTCACGTTCTATTTTTCCATTATAGACTTACCCGCTGGATTTATAGCTATTGGTTTCATAATCTGGGCAATCTGGAATGCTATTAATGATCCAATGTTGGGAGCGATTTCTGATCGATCAAACCTCAAAATGGGTCGTAGAAAACCGTTCATCATTATTGGTATCATACCTCTACTTGTAATAAATATTCTTTTATTTACTGCGCCTTCAGAACCTAAAGCATTGGCTTTTATCTATTTCTTAACAATAATTATAGTTTGGGAATTATTTTATACGATGTTTTCATTGAATCAAACGAGTCTGTTTCCAGAGATGTTTCGAGATTTAGATCAAAGAGCTAAGGCAAATAATTCAATTCAGTTTTTCCAAGTTCTTTCATTATTGATAGCTTTCTTATTGCCAGGATTCATTATTGAAAGCTTCACAAGTGAAGATGTCCCTCTTCGCGATACTTTCATGCAATATATAATTGCTGCAATTGCGATATCAATTATCTGTGCAATTAGCGCTTTTGTGTTTATTAAATTTGGATTAAAGGAAAGAGTTGAATTTTCTAAGGATCATGAAAGGGCTCCAACTTTTACACAAGCATTAAAATATACATTTAGACACAAATCTTTCAAACTATACGTGTTTGGAAATTTTGCGCTTTGGTATGCCTTCAATATGATTCCTACGATCATGCCCATTTATGGAGCGGTTTGTTTAGGTGTTTCAGATGCTACAATACTCTCTTTAATTCTTGGTGTTGGTTTTGTTGCTGCAGCTATCTTTGTATTCCCATGGCGCTTAATAGTAAATAAACTCGGTGCTAAAGGATCTTATATCTTATCGTTGATAATATTTATTATAACTCTGCTACCTCTCATGTTCATTAAGGGTGCCGTCTTAGGATTTATATTCTTCTTCATATTAGGAATAGGGCTAGCAGGAGTATTAATTGTTAGAGATATAACGATTGCTGCAATCATAGATGAAGATGAGTTAAAAACAGGAGTTAGAAGAGAAGGTAATTTCTATGGAATAAATGGTTTTATCGTAAAATTCTCTAATGTGGTAGTATTCTTATCAATAGGATTAGTTTTTATAGGTACAGATTGGAATATCTTCGATCTTAGTACAGCTGAATATGCAGTAGAGTTTGGGTTACGAAGTCTCATGGTAATTTTACCAATAATATTTTTAATCATTGGAATTATAGCTATGACTTATTTTCCCATCAATAAAGAAAAATACAATAAATTAACACAGGAAGCTAGAAAACTACATTCAGAAAAAAAAGAAAAAGTCTTGGTTACTTAATATAACCTTTCATTTTATAATTTTAAATAAATTTAATTTTTTTTAAATGTGTATATAAAATTCAATTGGCTTTAGTTCTTTAAATTCATTAATTTTTGATATCATTTTTCTTCTTATATCAAAGCAAATGTGACATTTTGAAATATATCCTTCTGGAATTTCTTTGTATCCGAAACGTTCAACTGCTAGTGAATATAGATCATTTAATTTTCCAAAAATTAAAGCTTTTAAAATTGGATAATTATCAATATCAATTCCCTCGTCACATAAAGAATTAAGTTGTCGAACATTTCCCCAAGATAAACCTCCACAATATCCAGGCATATAATTTCCATAATTATCAAAATGACAATGCCAGGAACGTACTAATTCAGAAGCACAATTCTCATTTAAAAATTGTTTTAATGGATATTTCTTATATAATTCTTGAAGCTTATATGGAGCTCTTCCCATCCAAAAGAATTCGACTTTTCTTTTTAGATCATTTAAACTCGTAAGCTTTAAATATTTTTCAAGAGGTAAACTCTCATTGATATTCAAATTAATAAATTGATGATAATAATAAATCTGATAAATCATAAGATTATCACCAAAAATTTCCGTACTAAATTTTATAGCTCTTTTTGTATGTTCAAATGGAACATATTCAAGAATAAAAGGATTTACGCTAATCAATATACCTTTTAAACCTGCTTTTTTTAGCTTTAATAATTTTTCTTTAGTAACATTATCATTCTGACACCAATAACAATTAGTTTCAACAAAAAGAGAGGGAATTCTTAAATTATTAGCAATTTCTATACTATTTAACAATAGATCATAGTTTAGGAACGGCTCTCCTCCTGTTAAATGAAGCCCATAATTAAGGCTTACATTATCTGCTCCAAAAGGGGCAGGTTGGATTCTTTCAGATAGATTTGTTAACAATGATTCCAGGTCTTTCTTATTTATCCAATCATTACTCCATTTTGGAGAACATAAGTACATGCAGTGTTTACATTCTCCACTGCATTTGTAGGAAAGGATTAGCCCTCCAGAATTAGGTTCAGGAACATAAAATCTTCTCATAATTTCAATAGGTTCTCATTTTAAATAAACCAAATGATTGCTTTAAAATATTTAAGTGAAAAAAAAATTTAATTAATCGTAAAACAGTTATAGTTTTGAACCACAATTTGGACAAAAATTTGCTCTTGCTTCTAATTTATGACCGCAATAAACACAGTAATTTTTCCCTTCTGTTTGTATAGGAGCTTCTAATCCCTTTTCTGGGGGACTATATTCTTCTGATTTGGTATATGAAATTCCTTTTCCTAAAATTATTTCTCCAGTATCAGGGTTAAAACTATATTGGACTAAACCACGAGTTCGCAGATCTAATAAGACCCTTAGCAAATCCTTTGGTCTCATTCCTATCTCGAGGGCAATATGTTCAAGTTTATAAGTTCCTTGGTAATTTCTTTGGGCTAAAGCATTTTTAACTACTTGTTTATATTTGTAGTTAGTATAAAGTTGGTTGAATCCGCCGATAAAGATAAAGAACGCCGGAATAAACATCCAGTATCCCCAGCCGGCAAGTCCAATGAATTCAATTTCGAATGCCATAAAAACTAAAGAAAGAATCGCCACAAAAACAAAAACTATAGCCACAGCGAAGGTCCCAATAGCAGCTTCATATTTTTCTTTATAATAATAACGATGTCTATATTTATCACTTGACACTATTCTCAACTCAATTTTTTTAAAAGATTTTACAGATTATTATTAATTTTAGTATATATTTTTTGATTAGTCCATTTTTTATTAACTTTGATTTTTTTAGAAAAAAAAGGATAATCATTTACAAAGTAACTCATATAAGCGAGAGAATATTTGAGAAGAGTCGTTTTTATCGAAGGGAAAAAATTTAGCGAACATTTAAATTGCTTTTTGCAACTCTTCTTATTATTCTCTCTATAATGAGGTTTCTATCTTTGAAACAATAATTGCTTTTGATAGAATTATTTAAACTTCGATAATTTTTTATATTTTCAATATTTAATTTGATACAAAATGTCATCAATATAATGAACGTTCTCCTTTCCTGCTTCGTCTTTTAATAGATTCGAAAGAGATTTCCTAAAACTCCAGATCTCGATTCTTTTATTATATTTTTTTAAACTTTTCACCACATCGACGAAATCAGCATCTCCGCTTACTAGAATAGCTTTATCATAAGCATCTTCCTCTGCTAACTCAACAATATCTTTATAAATGAAGATATCAACCCCTTTTTGCTCTTTTTTACCATTAGGTGATATTTTAATAGGCCTAGGCTGAATAATAAATCCCTGAGAATTTAAATAATTAAGAAAATTACGTTTCTTGGGAAAAACTTTTTCTGGAATTCCCATATATGTAAAAACGCCTACTAAGTGATTATCCTTTGTTAGGATTTCTTTTAATTTCTTATAATTAATTCTTATATTCAATTTTGCGACATTATGGAAGATATTGGCATGATCTAAGAATATAATAACTCTTTCTAAGATTTGATTCACTCTATGTGATCACCCAAAATAAAAAAGTCGACTAGAATTTTCATTTTAATAATTTTGTATTAAGTACATTAGAACTTCTAGTTTTTCATATAAAAAGGTGTAAGTTTTTCTGTTTAATCCTTTTTCTTTTTTAAAATGACCTTATGTTAAGTTTTATTAACGCTTTTAAATTCAGTTTCTTCAACGATCGAAACATTTAAATATTTATGTTAAGTTTATTTAACATAGAATGAATTATAATTTTTTAAAAAAAGGAGGAAAAAATGGATAAAGAAAATTTTTCATTCGAAGGGACGATTTCAAACAGTTATAGAAATAAAGAAGTATTAAAGGGAGGATTAATTTTTCTTTTGATACTTAGTGCAGCTACTGTAATAGCATTATTCATTTCTTGGAACATAGTTACTGAGGATGGGATAAATCCTGAAAATTTCAATATCGTTGTGATACTACTAACAATTTTATTTGTATTCATAACACCTTTTATAGTATTAATGATAATACAGATTTGGTATTACTCCGCTTATGTACAGAAATTCTCTTATAAAATATCAGAAGATAACATCCTGATTAATCATGGCGTTTTTACACAAGTGAGAGCAACTATTCCTTATAGTCGAATTCAGAATATTAACATAGCAAATGGTGTTTTTGATAGAATGTTTAAGACATTTACAGTCAAAGTTGAGACTGCTGGATCAACTGCTGCTGCTGCAAGTGCTCAAAAGGGGATATCGCGACCAGAGGGGTATATTCCTGGTCTTAAAGACCCCAATATCATCGAACACAAAATAAAAGAAATGATGACAAAGTATTCTACTGTTCCCTCTGGGTTAGAGGATAAAATATTCAAACCTGAAGAACTTGCTTTTGACAACTTCATTAGCTATATTCTTTCAAAAATGCGAGAAGCAGAAAAACTAAAGACTTCAATAAAAGAGTTAAGAGAGAAGATTAGCATGTCAACTGCTCAATTGGCTGAAAAAGTAGGAGTTCCTATTCAAACCATTAATTATTTGGAAGAAGGTAGATATAATCCCAGTTTAACATTAGCATATAAAATTGCAGAAGCATTGAATTGTAGAATCGAAGATCTCTTTAAAATGGTTTAATTTTAAGATTTTATTTTTTTTATTTTATTTTCATTTTAAGAACAACATATTGAATAGGTTAGGAAACACTGAAGTTTAGGAAGAAATTAGTAACAAGGATAAAAGAACTGAGAGATGAGAGAAATCTTAAACAGCAAGAATTAGCCGACTTAGTAGGTGTTTCTCGCCAAACGATTTATTTTTTAGAAAAAGGATCATATAATCCTTCTTTAACATTATCTCTAAAAATTGCAGAAATATTCAATAAAAAAATAGAAGAAATTTTCTATTTTGAACCTATAATTAAAGATGTATTGGGAAGTAAAACATTAGATGAATTAGAAGATATATCTCTAAAATCGGGAGTTAAAACAGAGAGATTAATAGGATTAAAGGATTTAAACGACGAGCAATTGTCACTTAAGTTCAACGAAAAAGAATTACTAAAGATTGCTCGAGCAATTGGAGAAGATTTTGATACTATTTTTATAAGGGAATAAATTTCTCAAGTCGACTTTTTAATAAGTTTCGACACCACTACTCGTGGTTATAGTAAATGCTTCACCACCAGCATTTTCTATAGCTTTTATCAATAACTCTTGATTTTTTGGGAAAAGAGAAAACATTGTACCTCCAAATCCTGAACCATTTATTTTTGCTCCTAGTGCACCTTTTTCTAAACAATTAGAGATCATTTTATCAATTTTTTTTGTAGAGATTTTAATATTGTTTTTAAGTTGTTGATGTTGTAAATTCAATAAAGTACCTAATTCTTGGTAAAAATTTTTTGAGTGCCTTGTATTAAAAATTAAACTTTTAGCTTTTATTGTAAGATCACGATTCGTTAAATTTCCAATGATCTTTTCTTGATAATCATTTTTAAGATTAGGTAAATATTGGTTTAGTTCTTCGATAGAAGTTGTGTATTGGTTAAAACTTGGCATAATCTCCTTTAATACTTCAAATGATTTAATAGCTAATCTTTTTACTTTAAATAAATCTTCTACAGTATCTTTTTCTTCCAAGGAATTTCCTAATACAAAACCTTCAAGTTGGCATCTCTTATTTATAAATTTAGGGACAGGAGTTTCAGGTTCTAAATAAACTATATTCCCATATATAGAAGTAAAATGATCCATCATACCGCCTGCTTCATTAAACTCTTTAACTTCTGTATTATAACCTTCCATTGCTAATTGAAATGGATCTAGGTTATCTTCACATATTAAATTTAAAAAATATAACCAAGCTATTATAAGAGCAGAAGAACTTGCTACTCCAGCATTAATTGGGATATCTCCTGTTATTTCTACCTTGAAACCTCTTTTAAATTTGATTCCCTTCCTTAATAATTGATTATACGCACTTCTTAAATAATCTCTCTTTGAATAATATTCTAATTCCTTATCATTCAATTCAATTTCTATTTTATCATTTATATCCGGGAGTTCTATAAGAAGTTTCTTAGATGAAATCCGTTCTGCTTTTAAGTAAATATATTTATTAATTGCCATAGAAATTACTGGGTATAATAAGTAATCTTGATGTTCCCCAAATAAACAAATTCTGCCGGGAGATTTGATATGAATCATTATATGAGAATATTATTACATAACAAAATTATGTTACTCTGGTATTACAGAAGTATTATAACTCTTTTTTTTTCACTATTATATAGATTTTAATGATTCGATGAGAATATTCTCAAAAATTTTGAGATTTTTATATTTAACTATTCTGAAATTATGATTTGCGATATTGTGATTATTCGGGATGGCTTACCGTTATTATCCAAGAGTTTTAATGAATCTTCTAGTTCTCAAACACTATTCACTCAAGGAGATAACCTTATTATGGCATCAGGCTTTTTTTCGGCATTGAATTCATTTTCAGATTCCTTTGAGGATTTAGGAAATATTAGTGAACTAAAATTAGGAAATAATAACTTAAAAGTATCTTTTCTGAGAGATCCCAGCATTCCAAATTTAATATTCTTAGCGACATATGATGAAAATTCCAAGGGATTAACCGTACAAGGTGTCTTAAAAAAAATTTCTAAAACATTTTTACAACAATATAATCATAATCAAATTTTAGAGTGGAGTGGGAGAAAAGATACTTTTAAATCATTTGAACAGGAGATTATGATATACATAAATGAAGAGCAAGATGAAATTAAACCGAAGTCTAATCAAAACGTTAATGATGTTCTTAGTAGTTTAGGAATTAAGATCGAAGATACCGCAAACTCAGTAATTGCCAGAGTAGATGAAATAGAAGAAAAAAATGTTTCGTCTCCAGAATATTATGCATATATTCCTCGTTTCACAATATCCAAAAAAATTAACCCTAAGTTTTACTTAACTGGTGAGACTTCTCATAAAATTTTCTATCAGATTGATGGGAGAAAATCGATTGAATTGATTGCAAAAGATTTGAATATTGAACCAGAAAAGGTCTACAATATTTCAAAAAATTTAATAAAATTAGGTTTTATATCATTATTTTAAAGAGATTAGACCATTAATTTGCATTCTAATTATTGTTTATGTTTTCTTCTCTCTTGTTGCTTTTTTCTTCTCTTTTCTGCTTCTTGTATATCCTCTTCTAATTGTTCTAATCTTGCTGAATCTTTACCAGTAAATTTAAATTCACCATAAATCTTGCTTTCTTCTTTTTGTCCAGATTTAGAAATTTTTTCAAAAGAAATAGTAATAGGCTTATCTTCTTTAAGAGCTAAATTAATAAAATTAATAAAACCAATATGTTTACTGGGTGCTATGTTAAATTTCAAGCAAATTTCTTTATCTTTCTTAGTTCTTGTTTTTAAGATTAAACGTAATTTCAAGAATTTCCACTTTTTATTAAAAATTTTAAATTAATTATTTATTGTAAAAGTACCAAAATAAAAAAATTATATTATAATCAAGATATTAAAATCTTCAAAGAATCAAAAAAATTTGATATAATGCCTTCGAAATTTAGGGTAAGATATATTTTTCGACCCTTAGTTGAGATTCTAGCTAAATGTTTTATTAAAATTCATATTACACCAAATTTAGCTACAATGTTTATGTTCTTTTTTGCTATACTTAGTACTATCTCTCTTATTTTTTTCTCTAGTCCTTTGTTTTCAGCAATTTTTATATTTATTACTGGGATCATGGATGGAGTTGATGGTACTATCGCTAGATTAACAGGAAAAAGCTCACCTTTTGGTGGTTTTTTCGATTCTATTATGGACAGATTTTCAGAATTCATTATTTTTTATGGGCTTCTAGTGTATTGTTGGGATAAGATGCTCTGGAATCTTTTTGATATGAAATTAATAGTAACTATAGCCTTTTTAGGTTCAATTATGATAAGTTACACTAGAGCAAGAGCTTATGTATTTTTTAAAGGAGATTTTGATATTGGATTAATGGCCAGATCAGAGAGACTATTTTATATTTTTATAACACTGTTAATTGCTTTTTTTTTTGGATTTATGGATGAGCTTCTTTTTGTTTTTATGTGGCTTGTAATTGGAACAGCAATATTTAGGTTTGTAAAAATTAATAATCAAATAAAGAAAGAAGTAAATGAACAATAAGTAAAAAAATTACTATTTTATTAATTCAATTCTTACTCTATCACCATCATGTAAATTCAATACATCTCTTAAATAAGGTTCTGCTAAGATCTCAACAATATTTCTCTTATGATGCGTTCGTTTAATTAATAATACTACGGCATTTACTCTCTTTTCTTGATTATCTAAACGAGAGACAAAACAATAATAACAATCAACTGAACCGAAGGTCCGTCCCTCCTCAACATCTTTAAATCCTTCGATTTTAACGGGGATTCGATTTTTCAAATTTTCCATTAGTAATTCATAGTTAAGATCACTTAATTGAAGATTTAATGTTCCAAAAAAAGGAACGAATTTTAATTTTTCTTGAAACTGATTAAGATAGTTTTTGATTTTGACATAATAATGACCCTCTCCTATCCCTGTTGTAACCTCCCCCACAATTAAAATATTTTCTAAAATTTGCTTCAAACTTTTATACATAGCAAGTATTACATCAGCACCTTTCTTAGTTATTCTTATTATTTGTTCTTTTGCTTCAATCTTTCTCTCAATCCATCCGATATCTTCTAAAGTATTAATTCTTCTTGACGCTGTTTGTTGAGATAAATTTAATACCTTTCCAAACTCTACGCTACTAATATGAATTGCTTTTTGGCTTCCAATATTTTGAGATAGATGATAAAGAGCAAACCAGTTTGCATAGTTTTCCGGAGTAATTTCCTTTTCTTCTGACATAATACCTCTTTATGATTGGTTCTTCTTATATTTTTCAATTATTTTCTTTTTAATAAGACTAGAGCTATGTAATTTGAATTTATCATAATATTTTTCTAATCTTCTTACCTCTATATGATTCAATCCTTTCATTTTAAGAGCATTTTGAAGTTTTTGGGCACTAAATTTTTGATCAGGTCCTAGGAGTATAATATCTGGATTTATCTCTTCAACTGTTCTAAGGGTATCATTATCATGTCGTCCTAATTTTACGTCTTTAACATTTTTTATACTTTTCATCATTTCAAATCTTTGTTGTTCCGGCACAATTGGAGCTTCTCCAGAATATAATTCTCTATTTTTGTCAGTAGCTATCACAATATATACATCACCTAGTTTTGCCGCTTCATTTATCAGATAAATATGTCCCGGATGCAAAATATCGAACGTTCCAGCAATTAAGATTTTTTTTTTCATCTAATTTCACTTAATTATCTATTTTATTAATCAATTATCCTTTAACATTAAATGAAAGACCAATAAAAACTGGTCCTCTTAAATCAATCTTTTTCTGTTTTGAATGGATGAACTCTTGAATAATATCATCAACTTCAATATTGATTTCTGAGGCTCTATAGCACATCTTTACTCTATGTTCGTATTCATATTTGTTTTGATCTAACAGGATTTCAATATTATAAGCCATTTCTGAGGCAATTCCTTCTAAATATGTCATTCCAGTATCAATACCTCCAGAAGGTCTCTCTTCTTGAGATAAACCTAAAATGTTCCCCTCTTTTACCCAGATTTTATTTAAACATGCTGGACCAAGAAGCTTAACTCCTTTATCTCTTTCCCAAATAGTTACTTCAATAGTTCGATCCTTAATAATACCTTTCCAAGCATTAATTTCAACTGGCGCAAAATCATCTTTATGATTAATTGCTGCCTTAATTATAGCATTTTTAATTTCAATTCCTTTTTCAGTAAATGGTATCTTTTTGTATTTGATACCTTTACTAATTTGTTCATCAGAAAAGGAGATATCTTCAAAAAAATAGGGATAAACTATTTTTCTTATATCTTCAACTTCTGCTTTTATCATACAAATTCGTTCTACTCCAAAACCAATATTAAATACAGGATATGCAATCTCATATTGAGCAAGACTAACAGGGCTATAAAAACCTCCGTCTCCAATTTCTATCCATTCTCTTGTTTTTGGATGTTCAACAAAAATTTCAAATTCAGTTTGAGGAGCATAATATTTTGAAGTAGCTTTTTTAATTTCAGTCTTACTATTTTTAAAACCAATATTTTCACAAATTTCTGAGGCAATCCTTTGACAATCTTCAAGTGAAATTTCTTCAGCCATAATTACAATTGATAAAGTATTAGAACAATACAAATGGGTCGCATCAATCTTCTGCTCTCTTCTAAATTTTGGAGCTATAGTAAAATATTGTAAAGGTAATCTTTTTGCTCTAAACAAATTACGTAATACTTTAAACCACAATGCTGTGGTATGGCTTCTTAGGGTTGTTTTTGTAGGTATAGGTTTTAACTGTTTTAATTCAGGAAATATTTTGTCAATTATTTCAGATGCTTCACTTTCTTTAAAACCCAGTTTATTGATAAAAGTTTCAATAAAATCATCAGCTTCTATCTTACCTTTTTTATAATCCCTAAATATTTGTTTTAAAGAATCGATATCCTCAAATTTAGGCACTATCTCTCGAATTTTATTAATTTTTTCTTTAGAAATACCGATATCAGGACGTGGAAGCCCAGCTACATAAAATAGCCGATCAAGAATTAAAGCTGCTTCTGGACCATACTGTTTATAGATTTCCTCCTCTTCAACAAACATTGGTAGAATTAATTCTTCAAATCCTAACGATATCATCTTTACTCTTGCTTCAGAGATAAAATCATTTACAATATGAGATTTCCCTTTCTTTTCTAAATTGAAATATTTTCCTTTCAGTTTTAGCAGCTTTTTTGTATCTAGCCATGCTTCCTCATAATTAACTATACTCTCTCGTTTGATCTTCTCAAAATCAAAAGGCATTTTAAATCTTCATTAAATTAATTATGAAAGGATTAATCCTCCTTTACATTATCTTGAATACATCTTTTTAGATCATTCATCTGAAGAGATATTGATATATCTCCTCTAGTTTTTTCAATAATCAATCTTGCTCGATCAGTTTTTTGTCTTAAATCTTGTATTAATCCTGAAGGATAATCGAGTGAAAATAAATTAGAATAAATATCATCCATATTTTCTAATATTTCATTGAGATCTTCCACTTGAGAATCTCTTATATTATCTAATGCATATCTCCGTAGTTCGCCTACAACATCAGCTAACCCTAATGCAAAATTTAATGGATCAATTTTCATTTCACTAGGAGAAGGGAGATCTTTTTTTAAGGTAATTGCGTAAAACGCAACTGCTTCTGCATATTCTTGTTCCGGTGTTTTCAAGTATTTATAAAAAATACCAAGGCTTTTATTCACCAATATTGTCAGTTTCTCATGATTATTTTTTACCGATTGTATTTTTACCTTATATTGATCGAATTCTTTCCGATGGATTGACTTTATCGCAATACCACAATCTCGAATTATAATTCGAGATATTTTTAAAATCTCTTCTCTATCGAGATCTAATTTGTCTAATGATTCAGTTAATTCTGAAAAAATATTTTTAAGTGTCATCCTTATAGATAATTATTTTAGTTATAATTCATTTGAATTTTAAATGTAATTATATTTCAAAAAGAAGTAAAATATTTAGGATTTTTCATTAAAGATTTAGTAGGGAAAAAAAAAAGGGAGATAACAATGAAAATTTTATTAATTCATTCTGAGGGCGTCGAAGTTATTAAAAATAAGGAAGCTACCAGCAATCCTCAAGATTTTTCTGAAAATTTCATAAAAATGGATGGATTAGTTTTAGTAGCTTATGTCTCTGTAGAAGATCAAGATACTTATGATACTGATTTAATTGCTAGCCAAGGAGCAGACGAAATTGAAGAGGCAATACTACAAATTACGGGATTTCCCGAAAAACTACGGGAAAAAAATGAAGAGATAAGAGAATACAATACAAAAATTGAGAAAGGTGAGATTAAAGGTAAACCAAGAAAATTATTAGAACTTATTAAAGATCGTGATATGTATCGTGTTGATAGAGTCTTAGTTTATCCATGGGCACATTTAAGCAAATTTCTTAGCAATGACAAAAAAGCTATGGAGGTCTGTCCCAAAATAGCCAAATTCTTAGAAGAAAGAGGTATTGAAGCAAGATTTTCTCCATTTGGATGGTATAAATCATTTAAAGTTAACTGTTTGGGTCATGAAATGGCAGAAATGTATAGAGATGTTAAATTGGCTATTAAACCTGAAGAACAAATTAAAAATTCAGTATTTAAAATAATTACAACTGCAGGTAATGAAGTAAATTTAGAATTCGATGAAAGTAATGAACTGATACCACCTAAAGAAGTAAAAGATCAAGATTTTTATTTATTCTTAAAATCAGAATTAGGTTCTAGGAAAATAGATAAATCATTTGAACCAGCTCATATAAAGGTGATGAAAGATTTTGAATTGGTAGATTTTGATCCGAATACTGATGCTGGAAATTTCAGATGGTATACTAAAGGAGTCATTATGAAGAATTTAATTAAAAATTTTGTAGAAGAGAGATTAATAGATTATGGAGCAATACTTATTGAGACCCCAATCATGTACACAGTAAAAAATAAAAAATTGACTGCTCAAACAGCTCGATTTCCAGCTAGAAGTTATTGGCTTGAATCGGGAAAAGACAGATACATTTTAAGATATGCGAGTGATTTCCTTCTATTTGACTTATTCTCCCAAATGAATTTAAAACCTCATTATTTTCCGTTGAGAGCATATGAATTTGAACAATATGCTTTTCGAAGAGAACAAGAAGGTGAACTGTCTGGATTATATAGATTACGTGGTTTTATCATGCCTGATCTTCATACTATGTGTAAAGGTTTGGAATCTTCAATTGAAGAGTTTATAAATCAATATGATTTAATTAAGAATCTGGAAAACGATTTAGGTATAAAAACTTATGTTATATTTCGAGTTACACGAGATTTTTACGAGGAAAATAAGGATTGGATTATCGATTTAATCAAAACAGAACGACACCCTGTCCTATTAGAATTATGGGAAGATAGGTACTATTATTATATATTAAAACTTGAAAGAAATGTACTTTCAGCTCATAATAAAAGTGCTACATTAGCCACAAACCAGATTGATGTCGAGAGTTCATTGGAATATATGATTGATAATGAAGGCAAGAAAAGAGAAAAGTATAATATTTCCTTTACTGATACTGATGGTAGAATTAAACATCCAATTATATTACATAATTCTCCCACAGGCGGATTAGAAAGAGTTTTATGGGGTTTAATTGAAAGTGCTATTCGAAATAAAGATAAGCTAGTACCGGGATTTAAAACATGGTTATCTCCAATTCAAATAAGAATTATTACTGTCAGTGAAAATCAAAATGCTTATGCTGAAAAAATTCTAGAAATGGTAAATAAGGAATCTTATAGAGCTGATTTTGATGACCGAAATGAAACCTTAAATAAAAAGATCAGACAAGCAGAAGTTGAATGGATTCCATATACAGTTATAATTGGTAAGAATGAACAAGATAATCAAACAATTTCAGTAAGAAAGAGATTAATTGGTCAACCTTTTGGACCAAAAAAAAGTACTTCTAAACAATTCAATAATATAAAGTTAGGTGAATTATATAAAATGCTCGAAGAGGATACAAGTGGGTTTCCTAAGTATAAACTCCCAATCCCATTTCGAAAATTCTCTAGCAAAGTGTATTTTAGACATTAGCTATCATTAATTTAAAACCGATTATAATATTGTAAAACAATGACAATAAAAGCTATTATTTTTGATCTAGGAGGAGTAGTAGTAGAACTCGACTTTAGTAGATTTTTCAAGGATGTAATAGAAATTTCTCCTCTAAATACACCGAATTCTTCTTTACTTCTTGAATTTTGGCGACAATCAGATATTTACCATCAAGGTAAAATAACAAATGAAGAATTTTATTCTCAAGCATGTGAATTATTACAAACTTGTGCATTAAATCAAGAACAATTTTTTGATTCATTTAACTCAGTAATTTCTCATATAAAGGAAGAGCTTCTTACACTAATAAAAAATCTAAAAGAACAAAATAATATTAAGCTTTTATGTCTATCCAATGTAAATTCAAGCCATTGGCATTATTTATTGGAACAAAATAAGGAAATTGTGGAATTTTTTGATGAGCTTATTTTATCCTTCGAAGTACATATGACAAAACCAGATCCAAGATTATTTAAATTAGCAATCCAAAAGGCAGGATGTAAACCTGAAGAAATTGTTTTTATTGATGATGGGTTAAATAACATACGTTCAGCAAGGGAATTAGGGATAATTGGAATAAAATTCACATATCTAGAAGATCTTATTAGTGAACTTAAGAGCTTAAAAATAAATATATAGCATTTTTATTCAGAAAGAGCACTGCTTAAGCATGCTTTAGCAATTGATTCAAAAGCTTGTTCAACATTTTCTCCTGTTTTTGCTGAAGTTTCTAAATACTCACATCCTAGTCTTTTAGATAAATCCTCAGCTTCTGCTTTATCAACATCTCTATCTAGATCAAGCTTATTTCCTAATAGGATCATTGGAATTGTTCTTTTTACTGATTTCTTTATAGAACTTATCCAGCCGGGAATTTTTAAAAGTGATTGACTTGAAGATAAATCAAAAACCCCTAATGCTCCATTACTTCCTTTAAAATAAATTGTACGAAGTTTGTGGAATTGCGGTTGACCACCAATATCCCATAGGAGAAGGCGAACTTGTTTCCCTTCGATTTCAACATCTTTGATCAGAAAATTACTTCCAATGGTTTTTTTTAAATCATCACTAAAGTAATCCTTAATATAACGGAGAAGCAGTGACGTTTTTCCTACACCACCCGGACCGAAAAGTGTTATCTTGAACTTATATTGGTTGGATTGCAATTTCTATTAACCTCTTTTACGATTTGATATGTTTAATATATCCCTTTAAATTTTTATTTATTTGGACTCTAATATTCTAAGATTTCTTCTAAAAAATATAGAGTGTTATTTATATTTGATATATTATATTATAGATATTTATATGTTATCTTGAAGGTATTTATAATTATATAACAAACTGATAATTTTAAGGTTTAGTTTTATTCCTCTTTTTTTAATTTATGAATAGTTTCTTTTGCTTTTTCTGCAATCATATGAGTTTCTTTCTTAACAAATTCTTCCGTTTTTTGTCCTACTTTTCCTAGTTGAACCATAATCCATTCAGGAGACCCCACTCCATTAAAATACTCCATCCATATATACATCATCAAACCAAGAAATCCACAATAAGCAACCCACATAATAGGGAAAAATACTATCGAAAATTGTCCAATATATAAGGGAAGAAATAGATATTGAATTAAAAATAGTGATAAACTAACTTTCCCGTAATATATAAGCATTTTTGAGAATTGATTAGATTTTTTCTTTATATCAATGTAATAAAAACTCACGGCAATGATGAGAAGTGCAGCACCAAGATTATAAAACATATTTGACATGGTATTTCTTACCATGAAATCTGGCATTCCAAGAAACTGATAATAATCCTGTTGATTGGCAAGTCTTAGTAAATCAATATGTAAATACTCTGATTTAAAATCTAAAAAGGCTTGGGATTCATAATCCGAAAACTTATGTAACCAAAAGCCTAATGTAAGGCCTAGAAGGACTAGGAAGACACCCCATCTTACAAAAATTTTAAACAGTTTTCTATATGATTCATCAGTTCCAATTATCATAGCATCATAAAGATATTCTCCGAATATTGTGGAAATAAAACATATTGCAAGCCAAGGTAGTACAGGTACCTGGGGGAGTGGAGATGTTATTAGGAAATGTAATATCCATATACCGACGTTATCATCCTTATAAGTAAATAGAAAATCCCTGATATAAGGTGAAATGAAAATAATTATAGTGCCTATTGCAGCTCTCGCAATTTTACCAAATTTTAACACATAATAAGAAAATATTTGTGAGAAACCTATGAATACAAGAAAATTCCAACCCCATAGATTCAAAGGAAATGCAATGTCTTCACCAGAAGTATATAACGACATTGGATTAAAAAGGATACCTATTATAATAATTATAATCCCCCGAGTTAAAATCCGATTACGTATTATTTTAGACGATAATTTGCCCTTCTTTCGCTTAATGCTGAAAATAACACTAAGAGCTGAAAGGAAAACGAATAAGGAGGGACCCAATATATCTAAAAAAGCAAAAACAAGACCATATATGTACCTCCAATCATCATCGAACCAAGCAAGTGCTGAATGTGCTAAAATTATAAAACACATAGCAAATCCCTTAACAAAATCTATTGAAGCAATTCGCTTAGGTGATGACACATCCCTGATATCTTCAATAGGAACCTCTTCTTTTAAATATTCCACTAGTGGTGGTGTTTCTGCGCTTTGAACTTTTTCAATTGGAGATGACATTATGATTATCCTATTATAATTAAAACTCAATTAAATAAAGATTAAAAAGAATTAAGAAGATATTATTTTAATTCTTTATTATTGTTGCTTATAAAAAATAATTAACGTAAAATAAAGTACAAGTAATAAGATCAAACCACATAAATTGAATGGAAAGAACTCATACGTAATATAAAAGATACCCCATGATATTACCACTAATATAGCCAAAAAATGATGTACAAATCTAATTATTTCATAATATTTAAAATTCTTATTAATTAATGTAAAAAGAACTATGAATGGGGTTAATATAACTAAATAATGTGGCCAAGAATCATAATAGGTGATTAATATGACACTAATTCCAATTAAATATCCATCAATTAATCTATTTGTCCTATTCGATGAAAGTACAAAATATATTAATATTGGAATCATAAATAATAAAATTGTTATAAAAAAAATAATAAAATTGCTTACATTGAATTCAATCAGTTGAAAAAGAGTAATAAGGTTTCGAGTAAGACTAAAAGAAGCATTTATATCTACATCTCCAACAAAAGTTGTATAGTTTCCTGTAAAATTAACCTCAATAAATCCTTTTAGCAAACTAGGGGAAGCTAAAAAATAAATACCAGAGATTAGCAATAAAATTAATGTACCAGAAAGCCTAATAATTGTAGTTTTAAATTGAAAGTCAATTTTTTTTGTGCTTTTAGAGTAATATATAGGTAAAATAAAAGGTATTAAAATAATAAGAGTGGGTTTAATTAGAATACCCAAACCTAACATTAAACCTCCAATAAAGTTACTCATATCATCTTCTTTTAAGAAATAAAAAACTGAAGTTAGAATAAAAATAGAAACTATAGTATTGATTTGTCCCAAAAAATAATTCATAAATTGAGGGAGCATTATAATCAATATAGCGGATTGATAAAGAATACTGTTATTCTCAGGTTTAATAAAGATATCTTTAAAATTCTCTAATTTATAATTGAGATTTAATTCTTTGTTTAAATTTGAATATAATTGGATGATCTTATAAATGAGATAAATGATAATGATATTTAAAAGAAAATTGAATATTTGAAAAACAAAATATCCTACTTCAAATCCCAATATTGAGAAAGGAGTAAAAATATAAGCGGAAATAGGGAAATATCTGAACGGAAAAAGATATTTTGAAGGATTATATAAATTGGGCAAATCTTTAATTACAAGTAGACCTGCATTATAATAAGTTAGGTAATCATTAGTATTTTTATTCATTATAGGACTATCTAAGAAATAGAAGAAAAAAAAGGTTAGAATTAAGTAACAAAAATTTACGAAGCAAGCAAGTATAAAAAAATATTGAATAGATTTCATTTAGGATTAATTCTCTTTGTCTTTACTTAATTTTTTCATAAAATCTTCCATCTTTTTGACTCTTTCGTGTTTCTTAATTTTAGCATATACTTTTTTAGTAGTCTTCTTTACTGCTTCTCCTGATTTCTGTCCAATTCTTCCAAGTTGCACCATAAGATATTCAGGTGAACCTACTCCATTAGCATATTCCATCCAAATATACATTAGAATTCCTAAAAAACCTACATATGAAAGACCAATCATAAGATATAGCGCTACTCCAAATCGATCAATAAAAAGAGGTATAAATAAAAAATGTAATAAAAATAGACTTAAGGAGACTTTACCATAATATATTAGTGCATTAGTGAAATCGTTTGATTTCTCCTTAATATCAATAAAGTAAAAAAATATGGCAATAATTGTCAATGCCGCACCTTGGTTATAAAACATATTAGCACTTGTTCCTCTTATTAGAAATAATGGCATTCCAGGAAGTTCAAAAAAATCTTGGTTATTAGCAACTTCTAACAAATGTATATGAGGGTATTCAGCCAATCCTCCTACAATACTATCAGCAGTTTGTAATTCAAAGCCAAACTGAGGAAGGGGAGCAAAAATTCCTATTATGATAAAGGTAATCCCCCAAACTAGAAATATTCGGAATAGCCCTATATAGGCATCATCTGTTCCTTTATTCATTGCCTCAAAAATATATTCACCAAAAATGGTAGAAATAAAACAGATAGAAATCCAGGGGATGAGAGTTAAATGAGGGGTAGGTGAAGTGACAATATAATGAAAGAAACTTATTATAATATTTCCCGCTTCTTTACCTTCATACAAAAATGCTCGAATATAAGGTGAACTAATAATAATGACTAAACCAATTATTATCCGCCACTTCTTTTTAAGTTTTAATATATAGAAGGAAAATATTTGAGTAAAACCTATAAATGTAATAATATTCCACCCAAATATAATTACCACAACTTCTCCCGTTACAGGATCAATACCTACTAAATTTGTAATCATTCCAATAATTATCATTACTACTCCACGTGTAAAAATACGGTTTCGGATTATCTTATTCGGTAAAACACCTTCCTTCCGTTTAATGCTAAATATGACACTAAGTGCTGAAAGAAACACAAATAATGAAGGACCAAGAATATCTAACAAAGCAAATAAGAGTCCATAAAGATATCTAGATTCAGAATCAAGCCATCCTTGAGAAGTGTGTGCTAAAATTACAAAAATTATTGCAAATCCTTTAAGAAAATCTATAGAAGTTATACGTCTAGGAGAGGCATAATCTCTTATATCCTCAAGGGGGATCTCTTGTTGTAAATAATTAAAAAGGGGGGGTGATTCAGTTTTTACTTCTATTTCCATTTGTGATGACATTTTTACTCAAATTATAGTAATTCGTTATTTATCAAAAAATTCAAAAAAAAATATATTTGCTAAATTTTATTTTTATTATATTCCTTTTGAATTTTTATAGTTTTTCAATATGGAGAAAGTAAAATTTCAAATTAAGCTTAAAAAAAATTTGGATTTTATAATTTTCGGACTCACGGGTTCAATATTACTTATATTATCTGAATTTTTTTATTGGACTTCTAATTACACATTAGTAGACAGATTTGTGATTGCTACTAGATTTGAAATCGAAGATTCCTTTTTTTATTTATTTCCAATTTTAGGTGGCATCATTTCTTTAGCTGCCTGCATTATTGTTGTCTACGATTTTAAACTCAGAATCAAATCAGTAATTTTAACTTCTGTTGGTATAGGGTTCCTATTAATTTTTTTAATCGATTTTCTCTCTCAAGAAATTGATTATATCTCGAGTTCAGGAGTTGGTTTTTATATGTTCTTAACCGGTTTTCTGTTAATTATAATTAATGTAATAAATATATTATCAACAAAGGAGAAAGAATCAGGATAAAATTTAACGATCAATATGGATAGTAATGAAAAATCAAATCAAAACGATAGTCAGGATGTAGAAGGACGTTTTTACTACGCATTAGGTCATGAAATACGGAGAAAAATTATAAAAATAATTGGAGATAATGAATTTTCTTCATTTACCCTGCTTAAAAAAGAATTAGGAGTAAGTACGGGCACAATTTATCATCATTTGGATACTTTATCTGAATTAATCGAACAAAAAGAAGATAAAAAATATTATCTAAAAGAACTAGGTATTCATGCTTATAATTCTCTAAAAGATGATATTGAATTAATTAGAGAGAAAGGTTTTGCAATTAGAGAATTTAAATCTCGTTTTTTAAGAAGTGTAACATCTAAAAGATTTATTCAATTTACAAAAGAAGATAGAATATATACAATTTTGATCTCAGTTAGCATATTAATAATTGGGACAATACTAAGTCGATTAAACCAATTTTATCCCTTGTTACTATTTTTCATAGATACTAATGAAAATAATTTAGAATTTAACTTTCAAATTTTTTTAATGCTTAGTTTTTTGTTAAATTTTATAATATATTTTGTTATTATTGAAGGTATTTCTCGTCTAGTTTATGATAAAAATGAAAATACGTTATATTTTTTTGTATCATTTGCAATTATATTTTTCCCTACTATTTTATATCTATTACTACACTATATTTTTGTTTTTACTGAAATTTTTTATATTTCTATTATTAATTTTTTAGATAAAGTCTTAATGATTATTTTTCAAGTTTGGTCATTATGGCTTTTATCCTATAGTATGAGTGTAAAGAAAGGATTAAAAATCGAAACGACCTTGAGTGTTTCTCTATTATTACATTATGGTGGTTTTACCATTATTTTATTAACCTTGATTTAAGCACTTTAAAATCAAATTTTTTTAAAGTATTGAAAATATCATTCAATCTCTTTATTGACGACTTAAAATCTTTTGTTTTGGTTGCGAGAAAACAAGAAAAGAATTTTGATTCATTAAATGAAATTGGAGGAGTAACAAGTTCAGAGATCATAATCAGTAATTTTGGTAATAATGACTCTTTGATTTCGTTAATTGATTTAGATCCAGTATAAATGAGCTCTACTCTAGAAAAATTTGAATGACTATGATATTTTAATTTTACAGGTGTCATTGAATTTAATTTTGAATTTATTATTAGCTCAACTGGATTAATGTCAATCACATTTCTAAGTCCTATATAGGATGTTGTTAATCTTGGATTGATTTCCAAAAAATGAAGGATTCTATTTTTTTTTTGTATGAAATCAATACCATAATACCCTGTAAATTTGGATAGATTAATTTTATTAAATATTTCAGATAAATAAATTAGTATTTCTTCTTGATCTTCCAGTGGTGTATATCCTCCAAAATATTCAGACTTAGTTTTAAGGTTGGTTATTTCTACATCTTGGGAATTAATACTTAAAAAAGTGATTTGAGATTTTAAATTGGATGAATTACCGATTAAAGAAATACTTAGATCTCTTCCATCAATAAATTCTTGAAGTATATAGGGCCTATTATATTCAAACCTATTATCCAAACCTTGAAAGAACTCTCTTATTTGATTTTCACTTCCAAAATAATAAATCGATTCTGCTCCAACCCCATCTTCAGGTTTAATTATAATAGGGCATTTAAATTCTTTAAATTTTTGTATAATGAATTCTAAATCAAGTTTTTTATTCTTTATGGATATTAGATATGTTTTTGGAGTATTTAATTTATTTTTTTTGAAAAAACTGTAAGTCAATATTTTTGATGTACCTAGTTTAATGCCTTCTAAATCTACACTCAATATTATCTTTTTATAATTTTTAGCGATTTCAGTTAATTCATATAAGATATTCGAAGATTCTGGAGCAATTATAAAAATATACTTACAATTTCTAACTTGATTCTTAAAAATATTGAGGTAATTTTCTTTAGCTTCAACTTTATGAATTACATCCACTTCCAACAAATTTGATAAAAAGTAGATTCGGTAATCTAGTATTGTACTAATATTGAAATCCAACGCTTTAAAATCAGCAATAATAGATCTTAACATACCAAATCCTTCACAAAATAAGGAAGAGGGTATATCAACTTGATTAAAACCACCACCGGATACAAATTCAAAGATAAAAACATAATTTTCATTCATTATTTATGTACATTAATGATTTTTAGAGTTCACTACATCAAGTTCTCATAAAAATATTATTATAGATTAGTTTTAAAATGATGATTTAATTATCTTATTTAACTAACTTTAATAAAAAACTTTAGGAATTTATTATGTCTTTTTTTCCAGATGAACTAATGCAACGTATTAGGTATCTTCACTTCTCGATTAAAAAAATAGAAGACGCATTAGAAAAAGAAGATGAACGCTTTAATTTAGATGATCTAAATTATATTCAAGAATATACTAAAATATTGAATATTAACTACGAGAGTGAAAACCATATAAGAATTTTAAAGGAACTAGATATTACTCCTGTTTTTTATGATCCGATTGAGAATCGAGAAATTCAAATTCAAGATATAATGTTTGAGTGTGGAAGAGTATTATGGATTATGGCAAGAGCCTACTCCCAACTTTCCGAAAGATTTGAAGAAGATGAAGAATGGGAAAATTCTATTGTTGCTATGACTGAATGTAGTAAGATTTATAAAACTGCAGCATATTTTACCGCAGCAGCTATTTATCAAAATGAAAAAGGCATAGCATTGTCTTCTGATAATCTTGAATTAAATTCTGAGGAAGCTAGAATTTTAGCTCAAAGCATCTCAGCCTTACAGGAAGAAAAAAATAATAATATATATTTTGCTTCAAAATTATATTCAGGACTTTCTGCTTTATCAAAACGTTTATTCTATTTAAAAAAGCATGAAGAGAAAAAAAAACAACAAATAAGAGCACAATTTCATTATGATATGGGAAAATCATGCTCTCTTAAAGCTAAAGCATCATTAGAATCCTCACTAACAGACATAAATCAAGAGAAAGTTAGAAAACTGCAACAAAAAGCACTTTGGTATTTTATAAAAGCAAAAGATATTTGGGAAAATATGGTTCAAAATCTTTCAATTTCAAGTGAAGAAAAAGAAAATATAGATTTAAATCTGTCAATAGTGAAGGAAAATCTTAAAGAGAGTGATGTGGAACAATTAGAGTATGAAGATATTAAAAAAATCCAAGATCCAGAACCTATAATAATAATTCCAGAGAATTTAGCCCCATTTGTACCAAAATCAACAATTTATTTAACAAAATTTGTGCCAAAAGACCTTAATATAAAGAGATTCAAATCTTTTCAGAGAAAAAAATTAGAACAGAAAATACCATACAGTAAACGTGAACAATTAGCAGATAAGAGAGCAGCAATAGTTAGAACCATAAACGAGTTAAAACTATTAAAAGAAAATAAAGAAATAGGTATTGATAAGTTCGCTGAACTGATGGAAAAATACTCCATTAAATTAAACATGATTGAATCTGCTATAGAAAAACTAGCAAAAAAGTAGAACACTCTAATTATAAGTAATTAGAAATCATCAATCTCCTCAGCTATTGGTTTCTTTTCTTTTTCTATATATTTTTTTCGATTTTCTTCTATTTTAAAATTTCTCTGTGATTCTTCTAAGAATACAAGATCATAAACTTCCTTTAGTGCTACACCAATTAGCAAAGCTTCTATAAGAGAGATCAGAACAGTCATCATTATTTCTAAATTATGTAAGTCTTTAAAGAACAGTGAGATTAAGAAAAAGAAATGAGGAGTATAAAGCACGGTGACGATTCCTAATCTTTTGCCAAATCTGATAATATTTTTATTCTCTAATTTAAATACTTTTTCTAATCGAATAATTTCCATTAAGTAATATATACAAAACACAATATTGATGAGACATAAAATTATTATAAAATCTCTATCATTAGGATCTAATGCAATATAGGGTTTTAGAAGAATGGATCCTACCATAAAAGTTAGTGAAAATAAAATTAAAACCAACCCTAAGGAAAATAACCCATCATGAAAGTCTTTATAATCGAAAGTATTTCCACCTTAATTGTTATCTTTATCTGATTTATCAATTAAAACTTTAATTTTGATTAATAATTATCTTTACTAATAATTATATCTTAATTTTTAACAGTAATTTTTATTATAGGGAAACTTTATCTAATTATGTCTATCACAAAAGAGCAAATTGCACTACTGCTATATATTAAAAATATGCTTGCCGATTTAATCTACATTAATGGTGTAATCGCAACAGAATTAATTAAAGTAACAGAAAATACTGCTGTAATTCGTCGTGGAGAAGAATTTTTGAATACAACTAATTGTCTAACAGAACATAAAGAATTAAACGAAAAAATAATTGAGATAGTTAAGAAGTATACAAATAATCCAGAGGATGCTAAACGTTTAGAAAAACATACATTATCACATTCAGAAAAATAAATTATTATTTTAAAATTCAAGAGGGATAAGTAGCTTATGGTTAGGGATGAATTTGATGAATTTGTTAATAAACTTCAGAAAGAGATAATTGAAAACGAACTCAAGGAGTTTAATGAGACAATTATAGATTTATACCATAGCCCAAGAAATTGGGGTAAACCTCCTGATGAAGAAATAACTAAAAGTCATGCTTATGAAGGCCCTTGTGGTGATACAATGCAATTTTTTTTAAAAATCAAAAATAATAAAATTGAAAAAGCTAATTTTATTACTGATGGATGTGGTGCTACTGTTGCATGTGGAAGTCAAACAACTATGCTAATCGAAGGAAGATCCATAGATTTTGCTGAGAACCTAAAAGAAAAAGATATAGATATGGCTTTAAATGGTCTTCCAGAAGACCATAAACATTGTGCCGAGCTTGCTATAAGAACTTTAAGAAGATTAATTGAAAAATATAAATATAGAACATTCTAATCTATTTTCATGATGCGAGAGATAATAATCGAAAATATTGATATTCCGGTAAATTCGGGTAATATCGCTCTTAAAGGGTCAATATATTATACTTTAGATACTCCCTCAAAAGCTCCTTTTATTGTAATCTTAGGTGGTTTATGGGATCATAGAGAAACACCATTTGTAAAATCTCATTCTGAAAAATTTGCTAAGGCAGGATATTATGTTTTATCCTATGATTATCGAGCTCATGGAGAAACTAAAAAACAGACAGGTTCATTATGGTATAAAATGATATTACAAATATTTGCAGATATACACTTAGTGTTTGATTGGATTATTGAGAATCAGTCCGATAGGCTTTTAGAAGAGCAAATATTTTTATTTGGCAGAAGTATGGGGGGCGCAATAATTCTAACGAACGGCTATATTGATCATAGAGCGAAGAAATTGATAGCTCTTTGTACTAGATATGATTATCATACGACTGCAGTAAATTTTCAAGAAGATATTATTAAAAAAATAAGTCCTAAATATTTTTTAAGAGAAGATCCTTTAAATCAGAGAATATTAATTGCACATTGTAAGGATGATGATAGAATCCCTTTTGATAATTTTCATCAAATAAAAGAAAAGCTTGGATTAAATGATGAAAATGCAATTGAGTTTGATAGTGGAGGACACTCTTTTAAAGGTCATCGAGAAGAAATTTTTAAATATTCTCTTGAATTTTTAAAAAAGTTAGAATAAAGAAAAATTAAATTGACAATTAGTGAGGAGAAATGGAAAGAAATCGTTTATTAATTGTTGGACCCGCATCTCAATTACTTGGAGTAAAGATCGCAAAAGAATTAGAAATCGAAGCAATAAATGCTGAAGTTAAGAAATTTCCAGATGGGGAAAACTACCTAAGAATTAATATAGAAGATGAGACTATAATTGCGGGAAAAGAAGTTATTATTGTACAATCAACGGGACCTAGTGCAAACTACAATCAAAATGCAAGATTAATGGAACTTTTTATGATGATTAGTTCTGTTAAACGTATGGGAGCAGAAAAGATTATTGTTGTTGTCCCCTATCTTGCGTATGCTCGTCAAGATAAAATATTTCGGCCAGGAGAAACTCAATTTGGTAATGTTATTATACATCTTATTAATTCCTTAGGAATAGATGAATTTTATACTGTAGATGCTCATGCTCCAATGGTTTTAGAGGAATGCTCATGCAAAGCAATTAATATTGACTCAATGAAGCTTCTAGCAGATAATATAAAGGCTCTTGGAGCAGAAGATATCGTTGTGGTATCACCTGATAAAGGAGCAATTGAGAGATCAAAAGCTTTTGCAAAATATTTTGGAGAAAATATTCCTGTTGACATGTTTGAGAAAAGTAGAGATGTTAAAACTGGTGAAATTAAGATGTCAGGAAAGTTGAGTCTTAAAGGGAAAGATGTTGTCATTTCTGACGATATTATTGCAACAGGAGGTACTATGGCAACAGCAATTAAATTAGCAAGAGAAAGTGGTGCCAATAGAATTTATGCTGTAGCTACGCACGCATTATTGTTAGATCAAGCTAAATATAGAATATTGAAAGCAGGCGCAGATAAAATAATTGGTACTGACTCAATTGACAATGAAGTAAGTACAGTTTCTTTAGCAAAAATAATTGTAGATTATTTAAAATAGAATATCTTTTCCTTAATAATTATGAATTAAATCTAAAACTAATTTTCTAATTCTTTCTTTAAGATCTTCTCTCGTTGAATCATTTTTAATGGTGTAATCCGCATTATCTAAAACCTCTTCAAGACCAAATTCAATTTCTCTTTTGTCTCTCCCTTTCAAATCATCAATATTTTTTGGATCATCACTTCGAGCTCTTTCAAAAAGTCTTTTAAATCGTGCTTTCTCTTCTAGAGCAATTGCAATTATAGGGAATTTCCAGTGTTTTCGAAAAACCTTTACCTCAGCCATAGATCTCAATCCATCAATAAATATTATGTCATTAGATTGATTCTTTATTAACTCTACACATTTTTCAGCAATAATATTAGGACCGTATTTTATTCTTAATTCCTTGGCAATTTTACCTAAATTTTCACTTGTAGGTTCAAGGTTATTTTTCTTTGCCTCATTTCTAATAATATCACCCATTATTATAACAGATCCTAAATTTTTTATAGCATCTATCGCTGTACTTTTACCAGCACCGGGAAGACCGCAAATAGCTACAACTCTTTTCATGTCTAAACTCTTTTTTTTAAAAAGATTTTTTACATTAAAACAATTTATATATGAAATCTTTATTTAAATTCTATATAGAATAAGAAATAAAGTTTTAAAAAAAAAAGAAATAATGAAAAAGAAAAAGATTGATCCTTACTATTCACCTGCTCGTTTGACATATAAAGCATATAGAAAAATTTATGGTTATGCTATAAGATATGCAAATGATCGTTTAGATGAGAGTAAATGGCGAGAAGTATATGGTATTTTAATAGGATCAATAGAAAATGAAGCTGAAGTTATAGTAAAAGATGCAATTCCAATGGTAGTTGGAGATAGAGCAGGAGTAAAATATGAAAATAAACAATACGTTGATATGGCACAGATAGATGCCTCCGTCTTTGAAAGATCTATTCAAGATAGAAGAAATGACTTTATAATTGGTTGGTGGCACACACATCCTGGTTTTGGTTTTTTTTATTCTCCAATTGACTGTATGACTCAATTAGGTTACCAAATCCCGAATCCGTATGCTCTTGGATTAGTCTTTGATCATTGTGAAACAAAATCAGATGCACATTATTTAGGAATAGCAGGGTTAAGATTAAAGGACCCACATAGGGGCATTTCTTCTACTTATAATCTTATCGAATTGAAATATGAGTTAAAGAAAGAAGTAATGCTCAAAAATTCTGAAAAAGAAGTGGAAAAAATCAATAAAAACATGGATAAAGTAATAGATGAGATCAATTATATTGATGAAATTCTCCGTAAGAAAGCATTGGCTCAATTACAAAGAAATTTTGGATTAATTTTAGTACCCAGAGAAGATATAATAGTAACTGACGATGAACAAGAGGCTGGAGAGGATGAACGTTATCTATATGAATGGGATCCTGCTTTTTTCAAAAAATCATATCGAATTCCTAAATTTAGGGAAAAATTAGAGAATGTAATATCCGATATTTATGATGAATTAGATAAGTTAATCGAAAATAATGAGCAAGAAAAATATGAAATACGAAAAGAAAAACTGCGAAAAAAAGTCCAAAATTTGTTGAAAAAACCTAATGAATGGTACGAACGATTAATGAATGATTTTTCTAAACGTATAGAGGTAATATTTCCCTATTATGATTACTTAGATACTGATGAAAGAAAAGTAATCGAATATTTTGAAGAAAGAAGTTCTGAATATAATAAAGTATTGGAAGAGCTAAATTCAAGAGCAGAACTAAATTTTCTCGCCTAATTTATTTAAATTAATTTCTTGAAATATCTTAATTAGATATTAAGAACATTCGACATATTGAATATTTTTTCAAATCTTTTTTTAAAACTTAAATATTGCGAGATCTTATATCAGTTTAAGAATTTAACAAAATTTTATATTAATTGGAGTATTAATTGTTATATCATACTTCTTTTCAATTAATTAGAAAATATTTTTACTACTGATTTTCTATCATGGCAAATGAAACAACACTCATCATAAAAAAGAGAGCTGAAAAAGAAAAAACAATAAAAGATGCGATTTTTGCATTATCGGGCGGTAAAAAAGCCCTTTTAATAAAAGGAGAAGGGGAAGAAATCAGTACTGCCGTAGAAGTTGCAGAAATTCTTAAGCATAGAATGTATCCTAGTTTAGAAATCGCAAATGTGTCTTTGGGGAGTCGTCCATTTATTAACAAAGGACAAGGAGGAAACTACAGGAGAAAAAATGAAAATAATAAAAACAAAAAGGATCTTATTTCTAAAATTGAAATTACGCTCAAAATGAAATCATTTACTTAATTCCATGACTACTAATTTTAAACATTTAGGTCCATTATTAGAAGAAACACGTACTCAAGCAGTTTGTGAGATATGTAAGAATTTTATTTATAAACGTGTTTATTATGATGAAAATTCTAAAAAAAAAAGAAAAATTGTCTTTGTATGCAAAAACTGTTTAAATAACAATCAATAGCACTATATAATCTTCTGTTTTAATCCTCTTTAGCTTTGGTTTTACTTCTTTTATCAATAAACTTATTCCAATCAAATGCCAAAATAAAAAACATAATTGTAAGAGTAGCTATAAGCATTAATGCTTCAGTTATAACGCTTGAAACATCATTAAGCTCGACTTCAGAAGCAGCTATTCCTAAATTAATCAAAATGGGGAGAAAAACATAAAATAAGGTCGTAACATTTTTACCAATCCATCCAAAAAGAAGGCACTTAACAAAATTTATTTTTTCCTTTGACATTCCTAAAGCTATCCATAGGGGATCATCCGGAATTGGAAGAGCTGCCGCAATAAATATATATAGATACATACTTTTTGGATGCTCTAAGACTAATCTACCAAACCCCTGAACATTTTCTAAAGTTTTTGATTCAGATATAGAACTAATTTTCTGAGCTCCTCTTCCCAATAAAAAACTTGTAAGTTCGCCTAATGCAGCACCTAACCCACCAGCGATCCCAAGTCCAAAGATTAGTATTACACCACTACCCCCAAATTCTGCGATGATTGAATTTGAAAAGAAAAAGAGGATAAAGGGAAAAGGCACAGGAAATCCGATACTAGCACTACCAAGAAGACATATAAACAGGGAGATAAAAAGTGCCCAAAAATAATTTGTACCCTCTGTTATGTAAGCTAATTTTTGTCTTGAATTATTTATAACCTCTTGAAAATCGGGGACAAATAAATACAATAACAAATATATTATAACGCTAACATAAAATAGCAGAAACACAATCGATAGACTTCTCGAAATAGCCATGTTTAAACTATGTATTTTATTTAATCTATATCCTAAGAATTTTAGTAGTTAATCCATTCCTTGCTTTTAATAATAATTTTAGATTCCTTACCACTTTTCCTACTATATTTACCTTATTTGACATTTCAAGAGCTTCTATAATTATTATTAATTCATCAGATTTAGGATTATATACAATATCCCCCTCTTTGACTTCTGAAACTGACTTAGGATTTAGTCCTTTATAAATTTCTATACCAGGTAGTGTCCAGTATTTTTTAGATCCGAAGCTAAATCGTCCCCGAAGGATAATAGGCATTTTATTAAGAATTACGTCTGCTGAAAGAGGTGCTATATGCCGAATAATATGACCTTCTAACGATCCAATGCCAAACAATTCAATTTTAATAGGTATTTGTCCTTGATCTGACATGTTTTATAAATAAAGTGAATTCAGATTTATATATTATTTCAAAATAGAAAATCTTTAAAATTTGTGCTTTAAAAGGATAAATAATCTTTAAATATTAATAATAACATTTAAATAGTCAAATTGTTATATATCTAATTGGATGGATAATAGGTCTAATAATGCATTGGAGTAGTTACATAAAATCAATACGAATATCGACAAAGTTGTAACAATTTTTCTAATGTAACCGTTTTTTACGACAATAATTTTTTATTTGATATTTCAGGAGTAAGCAAATACTCTGTATCTTTTCTAAAGTTATTTACTAAAGATAAACATCCAAGCGAGCGCTTGATAACAGCTTTAATGGATTTACACTCAAATCATTAATTTACTAATGAAAATTGAGACCCACAGACTTTGTTACCCAAATTCTTGTCGAGTGTGTACTTTTTTTTGAAACACGAGACACTGAAACAGAGTCTAACATTAAAAATAGGAGCTTTGATTACAGATTTGGATCATAGTGGTATGTAATCATTGATTTCTTACTAACTACAAATCTGAGCAAAATCTGAGTTCCTATTGTCCATCTTTTTTTTTTTTGATTTTTTTTGTATCATCTGCATAATCAATATCATAAAAATCGTATTTATTCTCAATTTCAAAAGCAAGGACTTTCTTTCCATTAAAAATCATATAGTTTAAAGTTTCCCAAATTGTTTTACTTAATTTTTCTCGATTTAAATTTAAGATTTCATTAATTGAATCGTAACTAAATACATTAATAGGTATTAATTGATTTAAAACATTATCAGGAGTAATTTCCCCAACTTTTAATTGAGAAATTTTTCTTAAAATAATTTCTGAACCTATTTTTGCAATTTCAGCATTAGAAATCATTCTAGTTATATCATATAGTTTTTCTAATGGTTTTAATCCTATCTTCCTATAAAATACAAAAGGATATTCCTTAATTGAATGAAAGTTATTAGAAAGTATAGATAAAACGTCTTTGAATATGTTATAATCAAAAATAGTATCACCTGGAATTACTAAGTAGTAATTGCTCGATGAAAAGAAATCATGATTTTTGGTTATCGATAAAAATGAGTACAGTGGACCAAATTTATACTGATTTTCAGTATCTATTATTATTAATTTATCTTGTAAGTTTTGGTTATTTTTTTTAAAAGTCGAAATAAAATCATGGATAATATCTCCTAAATAACCAATAGTAATTCCAATTTTGCTTATTTCAAATTTAATTAAATTATTAATAGTATGATGGAGAATTGAAATACCATTTAATTTTACTATTTTTATTAATGGCTTTGGAGTTATTTTTGTAATTTTTTTAAGTCTTGTTCCCTCTCCAGCACATAAAATGACAACAGATAATTTATCTTTAAGGTCATTCTTTAGTGGTGACAATTGTATTCCCTTCCCAATCAATTACTATTGTATGTTCTTGTTGAGCTACTGGTTCACGTCTTCTTTCTATTAAAATAGGATATTTATCGAGGATATGATATTTGTTTTGAAAATCATCAACGATAATTCTCATTATTCTACTCTTAGGTATTAAATTGCTATTTTCGATCCATCTTGGAGAAAATGGAAGTCGTTTGAAATTTTGTTCAATTTTATTCATATAGTTTTGTAGCTCATAGGACATATTTTTCTTAACTCTTTTCACAAATCGATAGATATAGGCATGTTTTCCATTTTCAACAAATCCTTCTCCTGAAGTTGCGAATGGTTCACATGCAAATGCATCTCCGGCTTTTAATATATTGTTATGACTTTTTTCTAAATAATTTGGTATAAATGAACCTGCATGGAGATTATATTGCTTTAATTCATGACCACCAAGATTTCTAATTGGTTTTAAACCAAAATTTTTAATTTTTTCTTCAATTGCACCTCCTAACTCATATAATTTAGTGCCTGGCTTAAAGAGCGCAATTGCAGCTTCAAGACCTTCTTCTGCGGCATCAATATAATTTTGTAGCTTTGGATCTTCATCAATATTAACTGTAAAAGCAGAATCTGCAATATATCCATTATAATGAGCCCCCAAATCAATTTTTAGCAAACCACTTTCTGGAACAATAGTATCATCATCAATTGGTGGGCTATAATGAGCAGCTATCTCATTTAAAGACATATTAATAGGAAAGGATAAACTTGCCCCGTTTTTTATTATTTCAGCTTCGCAATTATTAGCAATTTCTAAAAATAAAGCCCCCGGATGAATGAGTTTCCTTGCTAACTTCTTGGCAGCTATTACTGCTTTTCCAGCCTTAATATAATCTTGAATATAATCTTCACTCATAATTTAAATATTGACAATGTTAGTAATTTTAGATTTTAATAAACTAAGGAGTTAAGCGATCTGGAGTACGTGGATAAAGTATTGATTCCCGAATATCATCTAACCCGCATAAGAACGTAATCCAACGGTCTATTCCTAAGCCAAATCCGGCATGAGGAGGCATTCCGAAATCAAATGCTTTAAGGTGGGACTTAAAGGATAGAGAGGTTAAGCCTTTAGATTCAAGTGCAGCAATTAACTGATCTTTATTATGAACTCGCGTTCCACCTGAAGTTAATTCAAGCCATCCCATTTGGAGGTCGAAAGATTCGCTATATTTTGGATCTTTTGAAGGTAAAATATAAAATGGCTTTATCATCATCGGCCAGTGAGTAATATAATAATATTCTGTTAATTCATCGCCTAATTTACGATAAGCTTCGGTTGATATATCTTCACCCCATTCTATATTGAGACTAAATTTCTTTTCTATTAGTTCAAGAATCTCATCATATTTATATCTGGGAAAAGGAATTTCAGGAATAATAGTTCTATTCTCCATATTTAGAAATTTTAAAGCAGTAATTTGATTCTCTCTGATATCCTTAATAACATCATGAACTAATTCTTCTAATACCTTTAGAACATCATACATATTTGAAAAAGCCATCTCTACATCTAAAGTAAAAATTTCACATACATGTCGCTTTGTACGACTTTTCTCTGCCCTAAAAGCGGGGCTAATTTCATAAACTCGTTCGTAAACACCACTAAGTTGTTCTTTATAAAGTTGAGCAGATTGTGTCAAAAAAGCTTCTTTATCAAAATACATAATCGGAAATAACTCTGTACCTCCTTCTGTGGCAGAGCCAATTATTTTTGGAGTTGTTATTTCAGTAAAGTCTCTCTCAGTTAAAAATTTTCTAATAGAATTTAACACTTGGCCTCTAATATCAAAAATTGCTTGATTTCTCTGTGATCTTAGATCCAAAGGTCGATTATTTAATCTCAAATCTAGTTCCGATATAGTTTCGCCTGTCATATCAATAGGAAGTTTTTCAGGAGTTTTATTTAGGATTTTTATCTCTGAGGGGATTATCTCGACTCCTCCTGGAGCTTTTTTGAAGGTTTTAACTCTACCTTTAACCATAATACAATATTGATATCCAAGCTTGGCTTTTTCAAAAAGCTCATCAGAAACTTCACCTTTTTTTAAAGTAATTTGACGTTCTCCGTACTTATCTTGAAGATTTATGAATTTTAAACCACCCAAATCTCTATAATTTCTAACCCATCCACCTAATATGATTTCTTGGTCATCTAATTCAGGAGAAACTTCTTTTGTATAATGCGTTTTTCTCCAATCACCTAACTCATCCAGCATTATTCTGTAACCAATTGTAATTTTTAATAATTAATTTTGCATAAAGTTGAATAAAAATTAAATTTTTGCCATCTTATTAAGTGGTAATATGGTAAAATTTAATTGGGAAGGCAAAAGAAAAGCTACTGAATTTCTGAATTCATTGAAGCATGAGAAAAAGGGTGAATTTAAAGTAATCGAATCAATAATATCTCCTATAAATGAAAATATTCGGCGAGAACCTAATTTAATTTATCATATTGGTGAAAATGAAGTAATAAATCTTGAAAAAGAGCAAAGCTGGGAAAATCAGCTTTATTGGGCAGATAATTATGAAGTAATGAAATTTTTATTACAAAATTTTAGAGAAAAAGTTAACCTTATATATTTTGATCCGCCCTTTGCTACAGGTGGAGATTTTAATTATATTATACAAATAGGTGAAAGTGAAGCTTCTAAAAGTTCAAGTAAATGGTTAAGAAAAACTGCTTATCGTGATACATGGAAAGAAGGTTTTGAATCATATCTTAATTTTATGTATGAAAGGTTGTTGTTAATGAAAGAACTTCTAAGCCAAGAAGGAAGCATCTACGTACATCTTGATTGGCATATGGGTCATTATATAAAGGTACTTATGGATGAACTTTTTGGAGTCGATAATTTTAGAAATGAAATAATATGGGCATATCCTGCTGCTTCTGTCCAAACCAGACGATTCTATATACGTTCCTTTGATGTTCTATTATTTTATACTAAATCAAATGATTACACCTTTAATGATGATCCAAATATTTACATGGAATATTCAGATCGAGTCAAAAAAGCATTAAAGCAAGATGAGAAAGGGATTTATTATTATCGAGGTGGAAGTCATAACGGTAAGAAATTATCACAAAAAGTATATATCAAAGAAAAAGGTATTTTCCCGCGAGATGTATGGAATGATATCCCCTATGTAAGAGCAAATACGATAGAATATCAAGGTTTTTCCACTCAAAAGCCAGAACGCCTATTAAAACGGATTATATTAGCATCTACAAATAAGAATGATCTTATTGCTGATTTTTTTTGTGGTTCAGGTACCACTTTAGCAGTTGCAGAAAAACTTAGTAGACGTTGGATTGGTTGCGATATAGCTATGCACGCCATTCATATAACAAAGAAAAGGTTGCTCGATATTTATAATAGTAATGATATATTAAATTGGAAAAATATTTATGGAAAAAGTATTCGACCATTTAAAATATATCAAATCAATAAAGCCGAAAAAAAACAGTTAATCCCAACAGAATTCTTGGCAGAAAGTGTTGATCATAAAGTTAATTTCAATACTTTCGAAAAACCTAGTTTCAAAGTAAAAATCGAAAAAAAGGAAAATATGATGTTCTTTAAATTGATTGACTATTCTTTTCCCTATGAAAATTTAATTTCTGTTAAACTTAAAAAAAATATTAAAAAATGGTCAGATTGGATCGATTATTGGGCAATAGATTTTGATAATAAAAGTGATATTTTCACGGTTATGTGGTTTTCCTATAGAACTCCAAAAAATCGAGATTTAAAACTAATCTCAATAGGTTATAATTTCACTAAAGAAAAATCCTATAATGTTTTAATAAAAGTTATTGATATTTTTGGTATTGAAACAATTCAAGAATACAATATCGATGGAATTATTTAATAATTTCTCTAAGAAGCATCGTGGCATAAGACCCTTTTTGAATAGAAAATGCAATCTTTACCTTTTTCCTGTTCCTATGGAATTCATCATCTATAATTTCTATTAGTTTTAAAGCAACTGGTTTTATCATCATCGCTCTAGTCGATCCTCTAAATTCGATTGTTTCTAATAGTTTTTGTTTAAAAATATTTTGTTCTATGTTTTCCTGTTCTAGAATAACATCGTAAAAAGTTTTAAAGAGTGGAAATTTGCCCATATCAGTGTCATAACCAATAATAGGAGCGATAATAGCAGCCCGATTAAGCTTTAAAGCCCGTTTTAGATAATCATCATAATCACCGCCATATATATATTTAACTTGAGTTACATTACCATTTTCATCGTCTAATATGCTAATAACATCACCATTTAAAGGTTCAAATAAAGAGAAACCTTTATGATATCGTAAAGAAATCATCTTATTAAATAGATAAGATTGGAAAGAACTTATTAACAACCTCTTTAAATCAAAAGGTAAAGTTGATATGCACCCTTCATAATCTCCTGGATTGTCTATTAAATGTTTAAGCATTTTTCTTTCATAGGATAGACCAGATGGTAAATTCAAGTATGCTTTTTCAAAATTTTTGTTCTTCTCTAGGTTTTTTCTTACTTTTATTGATTCCTGAGACTCTGTAGAATAAGTAGCTATAACAAATTCATTAAAAGCATTTTCGTAATTGTTTTCCAATAAATATCGACCAATTAAATGAGAATTCGGTCTAAAGGTACCAAATCTCTGGAGGCCAAAGTAATTCGGAAATCCATATTTAATTAAGAAATTTAATATTTCTTTAATCCCATTTTCTAAATTTTCCTTGTTTTCGATATTTCTGATTACTATAGTAAAATAATTGCCCCAATGACTTCCTAATTTAACAGATTTTTTAGAAGAACTAATGTCTCTGATATGTATATCATCAAATTTTAAATCTCTTAGTTTTTCTATAAAATTTCCTTTAATAGAAACTTTCTGAGAACTAATAGAACATTTATCTTTTAATCCTGAATATTGGATTAACTCCGAAGGGATATTTAAGGTATTACTAATTTCTCTTATAGCTTCAAACGTATCCTTATTAAATTTAACTAAATTGAATG
>JBHLKV010000003.1:0-45108 GCA_048886305.1 Candidatus Hodarchaeota archaeon | reverse complement strand
CAAATTCACATGGATTCTCAGGAAAAATCCCCAAATATTTAACCTCCTAGGGTTTTATGAATAATATTTTCTATAATATTTTCAACTTTTACTCCAGGTTTGGGTTTAATACTTCCTAATAATACATGTTTGGCAATTTCAGAGAGATAGACATATACCGATTCTTTTTCCTCTACTTTTTTTTCTTTTTCTAGGAGCCTTTTTCTACCTAACATTTTTGCTATAGCAATTCCTGCCCTTATTGATGCTGGAACCTCAATATCAATTTTGTTTTGTCTTGTTTCTTTTATTATTGAATATATTAATTCTAATTCCGATTCTTCTATAATAAAGTGTTCTGGTAAATTAATCCTAATAATATCTAATTCAGTAGACTTGTCAGGATAAGTTAATTTAATCCAAACCTTAATTCTATCTTTCAAAGCTTCAGATAATCGATGAGTCCCTGAAAGTTCTTCAGGGTTCATAGCACATATGAAGAAAAAGTCGTTATCGGCTTTTATTCGTCCAAGATGAGGAATACTAATTGAAGCTTCTTCTAAAGGTTCTAACAGAGTATTTTGTGAATATTCAGTGGCTCTATTAATTTCATTTGCGAGAAAAGTGCCTCCTTCTAACATTGCATTTAATAAAGGTCCGGGATTAAATGCTTCTAATACAAAACCTTTTTTCAATGTAATAGCAGGATCAAATGATCCTATAAAATGCGACGGTTTAATGCTTTCATCCATGGTCAACCAGTTAAAACTTCTATTTTTATTTTCTTGAGCTCTTAAACTAGCAAAATATCTACATAAAATGGTTTTTCCTACACCTGGTGGCCCAACAAGAGCAGGAAATAGATTTGTTGCCTCTGCGTCTCTTAATAATTCCAGCGCTTTGCCATATTGTCCTGAAAGAACGATATCAATTTGTTCTTCAGAAATATCTTTGATAAGACGTTGATTGAATAATTCCTCGAACCTTTCTTTATTTATCATTTTAGATCTTAATCCAATTTTAAAAACATAGATGTTTTTATTACATGAATATTAAGTGTTAGATAATTTAAAACTTTAAAGTTAATAATTTAAAGTTATTATAATTTCTTAGAATATTTTAAAAAATCGTTGATAAATTTAGTCAAAATGATAGATCCTTATTTTAAGGAAAGAAATTTTACTTTATATTTTGGAGATGCTTTAGAAATCCTTAATCAATTTGAAGACAAAAAGTTCGATTTAATTTATGCTGATCCTCCCTATTTCTTATCAAACGACGGGATCACATGCAAATCTGGGAAGATGGTTTCAGTTAATAAAGGTGAATGGGATAAATCTAAAGGTTTCGATGAAGATATATTGTTTATTGATTCATGGTTAAAAGCATGTAAGAGAGTTTTAAGTGAAAATGGATCTATTTGGATTTCAGGAACTCTGCATGTTATTTATAAAGTTGGATATTTGCTAGAAAAAAATGGTTATGATATTATTAATGATATAATTTGGTTTAAACCCAATGCTCCACCAAATTTATCATGTAAATATTTTACGCATAGCCATGAAATTGTATTATGGGCTCGTAAATCTAAAAAATCTTCTCATACTTTTAATTACGAAAAAATGAAAATTTGGAATAATCCTAAAGATAAATTAAAAAATAAAGATAAACAGATGAGGAGTGTTTGGTCAATTCCATTGATTCCTAAGGAAGAGAAAGAATTCGGTAAACATCCTACCCAGAAACCATTAGAATTGCTAAATAGAATTATATCATCATCTTCAAATGAAGGGGATTGGGTTTTAGATCCATTTGTGGGGTCTGGAACTACTGGAATTGTGTGCAACGTTTTAAATCGTAAATTTATTGGAATTGATTCGAAGAAAGAATATCTCGATTTAGCAATTAAAAGATTTAAAAACAAGCGAAAAAAAGAATTTTTATTTTCCTCTGAAAAAGAAAAAGATCAACTAATGAAATTTATTTAAATCTTTTAAATTCCAGACTTTATGTGATAATATATAATAATAACGTTTATTAAATAAAGCAATTATACTTTTAATTAAACTTATTGTACTGAATGACTGATAAAAATTAGGGATATAAATGCAATTAGAACAAATTTCTCCTTATAATGAACGTATTACCCGGATGAAAGATAGAGTAGTAATGCAACCACATGAATTATGTATTGAAAGAGCTAAATTATTTACTGAATCTTATAAAATAACTAAAGGAGAAACTTCAGCTATTCGATTTGCGAAAGCCATGGATTATTTATTATCAAATATGACAATTAAAATTTGGGAAGATGAGTTCATAATTGGCAATCGATGCACTAAATTTGTAGGAACTCCATTATACCCTGAAGTCCGAGTTGATACAATTGAATTAGATTTAGAACTCTATAGTGCTCGCAATGTTCAGAGATTCTTATTATCTGAAGAAGATAAGGAAATTTTAAAGAATGAAATTATCCCATACTGGAAGTCAGAGGAAACTACAGTAAAATCGAGATTTGATTCCTTTTTAAGTCCTAAATTATATGATTTGATGTTAATGTTATCTTATGTCGTAGATGTAAATATCACAAATGGAATGGGGCATTTTTTTCCTGGACATGAGAATGTATTAAAAAGAGGATTTAATGGTTTGATTCAAAAAGCTCAAATTAAATTAAGTGAAATCTCTAATAATAAAGAGAAGGTTGATTTTATTAATTCTGTTATCATAGTTTTGAATGCTGCTAAAAAATTTGTAAACAGATTCTCTAATTTAGCCAAAGAAATGATAGAAAAGGAACAAAATCCTAATAGAAAAAAAGAACTCCATGAAATATCCCAGATTTGTGCAAACATCTCAGGTAATGCTCCGAGTACCTTTAAAGAAGCACTTCAATTAATATATTTCACTCATATTATTGCTGGTTTAGAGGATGGTGGATTTGCTATAAGTATTGGAAGGTTAGATCAAATATTATATCCTTATTATATTAAAGACAAAAAAAGGGGTAAAATTACTGATGAAGAGGCACAATTTCTTATTGAATGTTTTTATCTTAAACTTTCAACTTTATGGAATTATGTTCTTCATAAGGGAATTGTCGCTGGAGAAGGTCCTCCAATCGCAGAAAATTTAACCATCGGAGGGATTGATAAATTTGAAAATGATGTGACAAATGAATTATCTTATCTTTTACTTGATTCATATAATAATTTAAAAACGGTTCAACCAGCCTTTTCTATTCGTGTTCATGAAAAAACTCCAAATAAATTAATAAAACTTGCTGGAGAAGCAATCAAATCTGGAACGAGTATTGCTTTATTTAATGATTTAGTGATGATTCCAGGGTTACATCAACTAGGATATTCCCTCGAAGATGCCCGAGAGTATGCTCCTATTGGATGTGTGGAGCCTGTACATCCATATAAATCTTTTGGTAGCACTAATGCAAGTCAATTAAACATCGTAAAAGTTTTAGAACTAACACTTAATAATGGAACTGATATGTTTTCAAAAAAGAAATATGGGCTTGAAAATACCAAGAAAATCGTTTCATATGAAGATCTATGGGAAAATTTTCAAATTCAACTTAGATATTTTATGGATAATATGGTTGAAACAATGAAATCTCTTGAGAGAGCAATTGCTGAACTTAACCCGCAACCATTTTTATCAGCTACTACAGATGACTGTTTAGATCAAGCTCTTGATATAACAAGTGGAGGAGCAATATATGATTTCACAACGACTCAACTAATTGGCTTAGCAACTGTTGCAGATAGTTTAGCAGTTATTAAAAAAATAGTATTTGAGGATGATCTTCTATCTTTTGAAGAATTAATTCAAATGCTATTAAAAAACTATAGAGGTAGTTATCGAGGTAAAAAAGGGGAAGAATGGAGACAAATTTTTATTAATAAAGTCCCTAAATTTGGCAATGATAATGATTATATTGATTCTATCACTCATGATGTAGCAAAATTATTTTGTAATGAGCTCTTAAATTATAAAAATTTTCGTGGAGGCAATTATAATCCTGGAATTTACTCTACATCTTTTCATCTAGCATTAGGTGTGTTTACTGCAGCTTCTGCAGATGGTCGAAAATCAAGGGACCATTTATCAAATGGTGTAGGTCCTACGAATGGAATGGATAAAAATGGTCCAACAGCAATCCTTAATTCAGTTATGAAACTAGAAAATGAGTTAATGACAAATGGGAATTCAACGCTTTTATCATTTCATCCAAAAACACTGGAACCAGAAATATTTCTTTCAGTTATTCGTTCATTTTTTCAGCTTAATGGTGGTTATCATATTCAATTTAACGTAATCGGTAAGGATATTCTATGTGATGCCCAGGAAAATCCTGAAAAATACCCTGGACTAGTTGTAAGAATTGCCGGATACCCTGTCCTTTTCAATGAGTTATCTAAAACCGCCCAAGATGATTTAATTATTCGAACTGAGTATTAATCTCATTTTCACTTAACATTTAAGAAAAATAATAAAAAATTTTAGGTATACTGATTTTTAAAATATAAAAATACAATAATTATAATTGGGCCTGTAGATCAGTGGAAGATCGCTTGACTCGCATTCAAGAGGTCACGGGTTCAATTCCCGTCAGGTCCATTTATAGATAATAGAACAACCAATATATTATTTCATAATCATTCAGATTAGTTTTAAACTAAGAATTTCAATATATTTGATTTAAAATGATAGATTTCAACAATTTACCAAGAGTGCATGATCCGCAAAAAATTGAAAAGAGTATATATGAATGGTGGGAATCAGGAGGATATTTTCGCCCTGAAAAACAACGTGAATTAGGGTTAGTAAAAGAAAATGGTCCTCGTTTTTGTATTACACTTCCACCTCCGAATGTAACTGGTGTTCTTCATCTAGGCCATGCGATTGTCCTTACACTTGAGGATCTCATGACACGTTATGAACGCATGAAGCAAAAAGAAACTTTGTTTCTTCCAGGAACAGATCACGCAGGTATAGCAACCCAAAATGTAGTAGAAAGAGATTTAGCGAAAAAAGGGATTTATAGGAAGGAAATTGGACGAAAAAAGTTTCTAGAAAAAGTATGGGCTTGGACAACCAAACGTCAAAATACGATATTAGACCAATCCAGAAGTATGGGAGCATCTTGTGATTGGACTCGTAATAGATTTACTTTGGATAAAAGATATTATACAGCGGTGATAACTGCATTTAACCGTCTTTATAAAAAAGGATTAATCTATAGAGGAAAATATATGGTAAATTGGTGTCCTGGAAGGTGTGAATCTGCGATATCGAATCTGGAAGCTGAGTCTGAAGAGCATGAAAGCCATTTATGGTACTTAAAATATCCAATTATAACAGATAAATGGAACGGGCCAATGGCAGACTGGGCATCTGGTAAATGGGCAGAAGGTGCTACAAAGTTTATAACATTAGCTACAACTCGTCCAGAAACATTGTTAGGGGACACTGCTGTTGCTATTGCGCCAAAACATCAAGAATTTTCTAAATATGTAGGAAAAGTTGCTGCATTGCCTGTACTCGGTCGTAAAATCCCTGTTTTTGAAGATTCGTATGTAGATCCCGAATTTGGAACTGGTGCTTTAAAAATCACTCCTGCTCATGATCCAAATGATTATGAAATTGGATTTAAATATAATTTAGAAGCTATTACAGTCATAGATGAATCTGGTAACATGGTCCCAGATTATTCAGGAAAATATGCAAATATGGATCGGTTTGAATGTAGAGATGAAATTATCAAAGATTTGAAGAAAGAGGGGTTATTAGAAAAAATTGAACCTTACTCTCACACGATAACTCATTGCCAACGATGTAACACTATAATTGAACCACGAATCTCAACCCAATGGTTTGTAAGAACTCGAAAACTCGCAAAGGAGGCAATGGATGCAGTAAAAAGTGGACTCACGATGATGATACCAGAAAGAGAAGAAACACGGTTCTATCAGTGGATGGAAAATATAAGAGATTGGTGTATCAGTCGTCAGTTATGGTGGGGACATCAAATTCCAGTGTGGTATTGTTCAAATGGGCATGAAATCTGTGAAATGGAAGAACCTATTCAATGTCCTACATGTAATGATAAAAATCTTAAGCAAGATGAGGATGTTTTAGATACATGGTTTTCTTCTGGGTTATGGCCATTTGCAACCTTAGGTTGGCCAGATGTGGAGAGCGAAGATTTCATAAGATATTATCCCAATGATATCCGCGAAACTGGATATGACATTCTATTCTTCTGGGTCGCTCGAGAAATCATGTTAGGATTAGAATTAACTAAACGATCGCCGTATCAAATGTGTTATTTTCATGGAATTATTCGCAATGAAGAGGGCAAAAAGATAAGCAAATCCATGGAAAATATTAAGCAATATGATCCATTAAATATTATCAGAAAATATGGGGCTGATTCATTACGATTTACATTTATTGCAAACACAGTACCCGGTAAAGACTTAAATCTTGGAGAGGGGCTTCTTAGAGCCTCAAAAAATTTTTGTAATAAGATCTGGCAATCAGCAAATTATATTCTTGGTAATCTAGATAAAACAGAAAAAATCGAAATGTTTTCAGCTTCAAATCTAAAGGGAAAACTTCATATTGGAGACCGATGGATTGTTTCCCGATTAAATAAAATGATAAAACAAGTAAACAACCATTATAAAGAATATAATTATTTAAATGCCGCCCGATCAATACGGTCATTTTATTGGGATGATTTTTGTGATTGGTATGTCGAAATTTCTAAAACTCGGATTTATAATGAAAATGCGCGTGATAAAGTTATACCAATTTCTATTTTACTATATGTTTTAGAAACATCACTTCGCCTTCTCCATCCTATCATACCATTTTTGACAGAGACTTTATGGCAGGCATTACCAGAATTGGTAAAAGAAGGACCTGCCTTAATTGTAGCAAAATGGCCTGAACCAGATGAATCATTGATAAATGACATGCTGGATAAGGATTTTGATTTAATCAAAACATTAATTCATGAAATTCGACGTACAAGAAAGGAGTTTAATGTAAAACCTGGATTGAAAATACCATTAATTATCCAAACTGGAGATAAGAGAGAATTAATTGAAAGGTTCACTTCAGAAATTATCGCTTTAACCCATGTAGATAGAAAAAGATTTAAAATTGATGAATCCAATGTACCAAGGCATTCTGCTCGAATTTTCCTTGAAGAGATAGTAGTTTATCTTCCATTAGAAGAGATAATTGATATAAAAATTGAATTTCTACGTATTTCGAAGCAAATTGAATTAATTGATAAAGAAATTCAAAAAAGTGAAAAGAAATTGAATGGTCCTTTTGCCTTACGTGCTAAACCAGAAATAGTTCAAAGGGAGCGAGAAAACCGAGAACAATTAGAAAAAAGAAAGGAGATCCTCGGAGAACAGCTTGAAATTTTACGCTAAAGACAGTTAAATTAGTTTTGAATAAAATGACTTTTCCTATTCACTTTAAATCCGTAATTAACTTCTTAATGTTTTTAGATTGGATTTGAATAAATCTTATAAAGTTATCAAATATTATGTATTTTTATATTTATTAATCTTCTAATTTAGAGTTTAAAATGGCACAAGAAACAGTTTATCCGAAACGGTTTAACTTTAAAGAAGTACAAAGAAAATGGATGAAATATTGGAAAGAAAATAAGATATATGCATTTGATGAAAATCGAAAGGATGAAATATTTACTATTGATACACCACCGCCTTTTGTTAGTGGGGTATTGCACATAGGACAATATTTAAATTATGCCTGGATCGATTTTGTAGCGCGTTATCATAGGATGAGAGCAGATAATGTATATTTCCCTCAAGGATGGGATTGCCATGGACTGCCTGTAGAACTAGCTGTCGAGCGGAGTTATGGTTTATCTAAAGATGATAAGGAGAAATTTCTCGAGAAATGTAGAGAATGGGTAGAGAATAATATTGAAAATATGACAAGACAATTAGATCAATTAGGATATTCTACTGATTGGAAATATGTTTATAGGACAATGAATGATGATTATAACCGAAGAGTTCAACTCTCACTTTTAGATTTCTATGATAAAGGTTTGCTTTACCGAGAAAAATTTCCAATCCATTATTGCGTTAATTGCGAAACATCCGTTGCAAAAGCAGAAGTGGGTTATAAAGAAGAAAAAGGAAAATTATGGTATATAAAATTGCCAATTGTTGATAGAGAAAATGAATTTGTTACTATAGCAACAACTCGTCCTGAATATATGGAAGCATGTGTTGCTGTAATGGTTAATCCAAATGATGAGCGATATTATGATCTCTCTGCTGCTGAAATAGAAATTCCATTTACGAAACGTGTCGTCAGAGTCTATATGGATAAATCAGTTGATATGAACTTTGGTACCGGTATAGTTTATGTGTGTACTTATGGAGATGAGACGGATATCAAATGGAAATTTGAATACAATCTAGAGGAGATAACAATTTTTACTGAAGATGGTCATATGAATGAAAATTCTAGATATCAAGGTTTAACTATTATGGAAGCTCGAGAACAAATAGTTAAAGATCTTGACAAAGAAGGGTTAATCGAAAAAATAGAAGATTATGAACATAATTTAATTATCCATTCGGAGCGTTCGTCATGTAGAAAACCTATAGAATATCTTCCAGTATATCAGTGGTTTATAAATGTTAAGGATTTTAAGGATGAAATTATCGAATCTGGAGAATCAATGAAATGGTACCCTGAAAAACAAAAACAAAGACTAATAGATTGGGCAGAAGGTTTAGATTGGAATTGGGTAATTTCCCGTCAGCGAGTATTTGGAACTTCTATCCCATTTTGGTACTGTCAAGATTGTAATGAAATCATACCACCAATAAGGGAGGATTTACCATTAAATCCTGTAAAGATTTTACCCCCTGTTAAAGAATGTCCTAAATGTAAGAGTCAAAATATTGTTGGCGAAAAGGATGTTTGTGATTGCTGGATTGACTCAAGCATTACGCCCTTAGAAATATCAAAGTGGAATGAAGATGATAAATTTTTTAAAAGGACTTATATGGATGCTAAAGTTCATCGTCCTCAAGGATATGAAATTATACGTACATGGTTATTTTATACGATATTTCGCTGCAAAGTTTTAACTGGAAAAGCTCCTTTTTATGAAGCAATGATAAATGGAATGGTTGCGGGTCCAGATGGAAGACATATGTCAAAAAGTCTTGGAAACTACATTAATCCAGAAGAGGTTATGCCAGAATTTGGTACTGATGCAATTCGATATTGGACAGCAATGGGTTCTTTGGGTGATGATTACCCTTTTGAATTTACTTGGATAGATCTACAAACAAAACAACCTATGTCAAATGAATTTATTTTATCTAAAAGAAAAATGTTTCCAGAAGACAAATTTAATAAGAAATATCGGAGAAGATTTGAACAATTGATTGGTGCTTCAAAATTCATAACCAAAATTTGGAATGCGTATAGATTTTTGTATTTAAATTTAAATAAGATAAAAATCACGGATATTGAAATTAATATTAAGGATTTATCAGCAATTGACATTTACTTCTTTTCAGAATTTAACAAAAATTTACATTTGATTACGGATTATTTCGATGGATATAATTGGCATGAAGCCACGATGATTTTACGCACTTTTTTTTGGAATGAAATTTGCGATAATTATATTGAAGCAATAAAGTATAAATTTTATTCTGAAGACAAACAAACAAGAGAAAGATCTCTGAAGAATGCCTTAAACCTTTTTTACAATTTACTATGCATTTCTTCAGTTATCATGCCCTTTATTACAGAAGAAATATACTCAATTATTTTTAAAAAATTTAAAGATCTAAAGTCAATTCATATAGAAAATTGGCCAACTCCATATGAAAATATTTCAGAAGAATTAACTGGGAGAGGCAAATTAGGTATTGAAATAATAAAGTTTCTGAGAATGTATAAATCAAAACTTCAATTACCTTTAAATCAAGAAATTTCGAAAGTACTTATTTTAACTGAAGAACATCAGATAACAGATTTTAAACACTTAAAAGAAGATATTCAGAATACGATTAGAATAGATGATTTAGAGATAATTGCTAAATCAGTGGAAGGTTCTATTAAAGAAAAACCAGATTTAAAACAAGATATTGAAGAGTTAAATATTTCGGTTTACATTTTTAAATAAAGGTTTCCATCTTAGGTTAAATTTATTCTTCTTTTTCTTCACTTAGTTGTTCACTTTTTCCTTCTTCCTCAACACCTAACTGGGTAACCATAACCTTTTTCAATTGACTTATGTTTTTTGGTAAGCCAAACATATCAGCATATTTATCAGTAGTAGTTAATTCTTGAGATCTGCCTTTTTTTACCGCATTTATGAACCCGTTATCTAAAAGATATTTTACATGTTCATAAGCTCCAGTTCCTCTTAATTTAATTACTGTTGATTTCAATATTGGTTGCTTTAAGGCAATTACGGTTAAAGTTCTTAAATAACGTTCTGCAATAGCACCACCTTTAGCAAACTTTGAAACTTTTTCAGTATATTCAGGTCTTATCTGCATTTGATACCTATCCCCAATTTGTGCTATTATTAATGCAGTGGAGCGATCTAAATAATCATATGCTACTTCATTGGTTAATTCTTCCACTTCTTTTTTGGGTAATTCTAATTTTGTTGATAATTCTTCAATTGTCAAAGGTCGACCAGCGGCATATAGGGAAGCTTCAATTAGATTTCGATGAAATTCTCTTACTTGCCTTTTTAATGATTCTTCATCTAGTTCTTCAACTACAACAGATTCATCTTCAATACTTGAATCTATTTTTTCTATCATCGGTGGTTCGGTTTCGATTTCCTCTAGTTCTTCAATTATTTCATCTTCAGAAAAGACCTCAGATTCTCCATTACTCTTTTCAATTTTAGAAGAATCATCTAATTCTTCATCAAGGTCTTCAGAAATTTCTTCAATAACTTCGTCAGGCTCTCTACTTAAATTATCATCTAAATTCTCATTAGAATTGTTCATATTACATTTTTTTAATTTTTAATTTAACTATCTAGTGATTACGGAAATATCTTTAAAATCTTCGTCTTGAGACAGAGTTAATTTATTTCCAGTAGATAAAAACATTAACGCTAAAAACATCCTTACTAAGGAAAATTTCCTGCCAATATCACTCTTTTCTTCAGTTTTAATAATATCAGTTAAGTTATAAAAACTAGTTGGTTTGTTATTAAAATCAACTGTAGCTTTTATACGATTGAGCCATGATTCATGTAATTCTTCTATCGTTTGGTCTTTTCCACTAATGTGTTTTAAGAGTTCTTTTGGTAATTGCACTTTTGATTTCATTTGTATTCTTTGTTGCTTTAATTCTTCCTTTCTCATTTGTCTCCTTCTTATTTTCTCCTTGTTTTGCATTACCTCTATGATTGCTGATCTCATTGCATCGAATAATTCCTCTTTTGTAGCTATTTGCATTTTGGGCTGTATAGGTTGGGGTAATGATTTTGGGATGGATCGAGCATGTTTTTCTCTAAATTTTTTTAACTCTTCCATTTTCTGTATTTGTTCTTCTTCCCTGATAATGCTTGAAATTTTATAATGATGCAAACTTGCTGATGTTTTAAGAGCAATACCAGAGATTTTATAATTAATTAATTCCTCGTGAAGCATATTGTCAAAAAATTTATCAACTAAACTAGCCAAATCATAAAATGCAATTTCCGATTCTTTTGCCAACTCAGGATCTAATAAACTTGAAAAGGGTGGCTTTTGCCAAAATTTCAATTCCATCTTTTCTTTTCTTAATAAGGCAAGATCTTCTTCCTCATCAAATCCAGCAACTAGTTCTTCCTCAAGTTCTTCTGGTTCCTGAGACCTATCTACAAATTCAGGATGAGATACAACTTTTTCAAATAATTCGATAATATCTTTCTTTTTAGATTTTGATGATATTTTAATGTTATTTTTACTAGCGAATTCTCTTAATTCCTTTACTGTCCATTGAGTAAAATTAAATTTATTCCCTAAATCTTGTTTTTCTGATATATTTTTTCACCTGTTTAATTTTCTGTAATGGTAGGTTCAATATCTTCAAGTTCTAAAAGTCTTTTAGCTTCTTCTTCCAAATCAACACTAAAGATATCTGTGATCCCGCTTTGTTGCATTGAAACTCCATAGATTCTATCGGCATTAACAATGTTTTCCTCACGATGACTTATTACCATAAATTGAGCTTGAGATGCAAATTCTTTGATTACCATACTAACTCTGTGCACATTAGGACCATCGAGGGCTGCATCAATCTCATCCATAATGTAAAAGGGCGCAGGATAAAATTCTTGAACAGCAAAAATAAATGAGAGCGCCACAAGTGTTTTTTCACCCCCACTAAGAATTTCTAGACTTGATATTTTCTTTCCACGAGGTCGTGCTTCGATACTGATTCCTCCTTCAAAGGGTTTATCAGGACGATCTAGGATCATTTTAGCCGAACCGCCAGGACTAAGCTTCTGAAAAATTCTACTGAACTCTCTGTTTATTTCATGGTAGGCTTTCATGAAAGTTCTTGTCTTCTCAAGTTCTATTTTATCTATTGCGTCTAAGATCGACTTGCGTTCACGTTGAATAGTTTGTCTTCGCATATCAATCTCATCGAATCTCTCTTTTACAGCATCATATTGTTCAATAGCTTTTAAGTTGACTGGTTCAAGAGCTTTTTTCTTCGTTGTTACATCCCCAATATCTGATTGTAATTCTGCTTCTGTTAAATCCTCGGTAACAGTAGGGAGTGAACCATATTCTTTTGATCTCTGGAATAGAGTCTCTATTTGATCAGTACAAATAATTTTTTTAGATTCATAATTATTTATTTTCGCATTTTCCATCGAAAGATCTGATTTTAAATCATTTAAGATTTTTTGATATTGCTTTTGCTTTTTCCATGATTCGTCTTTTTTCAGATTGAATTCATCAATTTCTTTTTGTTTTTCATCCTTTTTTTCATTTTCATTATTAAGCTGTTCCTTAAATTGCTCTAACTCTTCCAAAATTGATTCTATTTGTTTTTCAGTATCTTTAATCTCTTGATTTAATTCTGTAATTTTTTGTTCTCTTTCCTTATTTTTGTTTAGCTCGTTAATTTGACGCTGATATTTTTGTAAATCCTTATTTAATTTATTTAATTCTTTTTGAGCTGCTTTCTGTAATTCTACTTCTTTAGTCTTTTCATTTCTCAAGGAATCTATAGTCTGTTGTTTTTTATCAACATTTTTTTGAATTTCGTCTACTTGAGAATTGAATTTTTCAATATTAGTATGACAAAGTTCAATTTTACCATTAGCATCTATATTTTCTTTCTTAATATCCTCAATCGAATTAATAATTCTCATCACATTTTCAAGTGCTCTTAGGCGATCCATTGTATCTTCTAGTGACTCATTTTCCTTGTCAATTTGTATTCTTAAATTTTCTGTTTTTTCCCAGAATTTTTCTTTTTCTAAAATCAAAGCTTCAATTTTATTTTGTAAGGTAGCTTGTTCTGCGTGAATTTGATTTATGTTTTCTTCTGTGTTGATAATTAAATTTTTCTTTTCCTCTATAATGTTATTTAACTTTCCAATGTCATTGTCAATTTCTGTAATATTTTCAAAAAGACTTTGAATTCCGTGCAATTCTTGAAGATTTTCTCTTAAATCTTCTAAATCTTTTTGTTTTTTATCAATATCATCTTGAATCTTTGAAATATTTTCCCAGTAAGTATCTTTTAGTTCTTTAAGTTTATTTATCTCAATATCTAATTTTTCTGTTTCTTTTTGCTTCTCATCGACTTGTTTCTTTCTTTCTTCAATTTCTATGTCAGAATTTTTAATTCTTTCATTTAATTCCTTATTTCTACTGTTAATTTCTTCAAGTCTTCTAGTTAATGTTGATAAGGTTTCTGAATTATGCGCTTCTTGAAGATTTAATTCTGACAATTTTTTCTCCGCACTATTAAGATCACCACCTTGTGATTTAATATTTTCAGAGATATCTTCTAGTTGCTTATATAAATCTTGACTTTTTGATAATGTTAATTTTCTTAATGAAATATAAACATTTTCAAGAATTTCCATTAAATCCTGTACAAAACTATCAAATGTTGAGGTTGATTCTTGTACTTCTACGTCAGCAGATTCTTTGACTCTACTAATTAATTGATCAATTGTTGAATCTGCATTGTCAGTAAATAATTTTAAAGTTCGGAGGATAGAATTTAACATGTCTGACATTTCAGTGGATTGATCAGTATCCGTACCAATCCCCTCAACACTTTTCATGATATCTACAATATCGAGAATAAACTTTTTGAAATCTTCAGCAGAGGATTCTATTGCTTCTGCATTTGATAATTGGATGTTACTTTTAATAGATTCAACAGAAATGTTAATATTTTGAGTAAGCATATTTAAAATTTGAAGAATTCCAGTTATGTCTCGGGTATTTTTCTCATATTCTTCTTCAGAAGATTCAATTTTTTCTAACAAATTATCTCTTTCTTTTGTAAGTTCCTCTAAGCGTCTTTGAATGTTCTGACTTTTAGAAGTAAAATTTTCATTATCCTTTTCTATTTTTGATAGATTGCTTTTTAGAGAATTGATTTGCACTTCTGAATTTCCCTTCTCACGTTCCAATTTAGTTAATTCTTTTTTAAATATTTTTGATTCTGTATTAATATTGTCTATTTTCGCATTATTATCATGAATTTCTGAATCAAATGAATATCGTTTCATCTTTAATAATTCTAGATTTTGTTCATTGCTCCTGAATGCGGAGTTTTCTTTTTTCAAAGCTGTTTTTAATTCACTCAATTGTTTATTAATATTATCATTTTCTTTCAATAAACCTTTTACGACTTCTTCTGTGTCTTTACCTTTACTTAATTCTCTAATTTTATTCTCAAAAGATACTTTTTTATCATTTAAATCTTGGATTGTATTTCTATTCATACTAATTTCAGTATTCAAAGATGATAATGTAGATTGTAGAAGAACTGATTTTGCATTTAGTTGATTTTTTTCTTCTTGAAGAGTATTAATGTTAGCTTCTAAATCTTTTTGTTTTTGATTTTCTTCATTGTTTTTAGATTTTAAATCTTCAATCGTCTTTCTAATTTGTTTTTCAGTTTTTTTTGCCTCATCAATAGCTTCATCTATACTATCAGCTTCTCGTTTCAATTTATTCAATTCAGTTTCTAATTTAATTTTCTTTTCTTCATTCTTTTTTATACTTTCTCTAAGAAGTTTTATCTGGGTATTATTTGATGAGATATTTTGTTGTACTTTTGATATTTCCGCTTTAAATTGTGATTTTTCATCTTCATTATTTTTAATTTTTATATCAAACTCAGATTGGTTTTGTTGTCTTCTTTCAATTTCTTTTTTAGCTGTTTCGAGTTGATTTTCACAGTCAGAAATTTGACTAGATACATCTTGTATTAAAGAATCATAAGTTTGTCCTTCCTCGAGTGCCATTAGTAAATTCTCTAAATTTTTTATTTCTTGTGTTAGTTTATCTATTGATTTTCTAGCTAAATCAGAAGTAGTTTGACTTGAAGATAATTGTGTCTTTAAATTTGTTATGTTTTCGTTTATTTCTTCTCTTTCCTTTTCTCTATCCGTAATTGTTTTCTGAATATTCTCCATAACTAATGATTCTTGTTTCAGTATATCTTCTTGTCGAGAGATCTTTTCTTGCAGTTCTTCAATAATTTTTGAAGATTCTTCCATCTTTTTTTCTAATTCATCTTCTTCCTCTCGTAATTTTGAAATTTTTAATGCAATTAATTTTGAATTTAAGAGATTAATTTGCTCATCTAATTCTTTCCAAGCTAACGCATCATTTTTTTCTTTTTCAACTTTTTTAAGCTGGGCAGAAACTTCTTTAAAAATTGCTTCAAATTGTCCTAAATCTCTTTCTGCTTTTTCTAACTCTTTTAATGTGGCATCTTTCATTTCATCGTATTTCTGAAGTCCAATTAATTCTTCAATGAATAATCTTCTTTCTTCAGCATTCATATGAGTTAATTCAACAATTTTACCTTGAAGAACGAATTGATTACTACCATCTGGATCTACATTAGCTGCTGCTAAAGCATTGAGAATCTGTTGACGAGTAGATTTTTGACCATTCATTTTATATCCCCCGCCACCACCCTTTTTAATAGTCCTTGTTATTTCGAATGTATCAGTACCACCAGGAAATACATTTTCTGAATTATCAAAATACATTGTTACAGAAGCTCTAGTAGAAGGATTTTTTCCTTTAGCACCAGCAAAAATAAGGTCTTCCAAACTTTTTGCTCTCATCGTTTTCTTACTTAATCTACCTAAAGCAAAACATAATGCATCTATAATATTAGATTTCCCTGCACCATTTGGTCCAACAATACATGTGAAACCACTCGAAAATTTGATTGTTACTGTCCGCTCGCCAAATGATTTGAAACCAGTCATAGAGATTTTTTTAATATATGTCAAATGAGATCTCCATTTGTTCGTTTATTATTAAAAAGATAGAGTAATTCCATCTTTATATATGTATTAGACATTATAAAAAAAAAATCTGATTGATACTTTCAAATCATTTCACTAGTTAGGTGTTAAAGATTTGAATGGAAATGTTAATTATTTAAAGGTACTATTTTTTTAAGAATAATAGATTAATTTTATTTATTAAATATTGCATCTACTATAGCTTTTAGGTGTTTTGGGTTTAATGCCATGAAGAAGTAATCGTAATTCGAAGCATTATTTAATAAATAAGGTTTCATTTTGATCTGATTTCTCTTTGAACCACTTAAAATCCCAAAACTTAGTAATCTTTTAATTAATTTGTTGAATTCGTTACTACTTTTTTTGTATTCTAAAGATTCACAAGAAATATCATATAATTCCTTTAATTCATTTAAAGAAATATAATATTTCAATTTTTTCAAGAAATAGTTTGATAAATTGTCAAAAAATATTATTGTTAAAAGATCTTCTTCAGAAACATAATTAAGAATACTAAATTCATCAGCAATCTGAATTGAATCGAATTCATGTTGGCATATATCAATCAATTCATAATGTTTGAAATTTTTCTTATCCATTAATAACGGATATATATCTCTTAGTATTTCAATACCTTTTCCTGGAACAGGTACATAATGTTCACAAATTAGATCTGTTATATATCTAATTAATTCTTTATCTATTTCATGAGTAAATGTAAGGGACACTCGTTGTTTAAGAATGGAGTATAACTCATTATAGCTAAAAAATTCTAATCTTTTTTTTAGATCAAATTCACTTAATAAATCGAGAGTAGAAGGTTTTAAAATTTTATTTACAGTAGAAATCAATGTTATATTTGTTTCTTTTCCAAAATGCAGAAATTTCTTATAGATTTCTGGCTGTAAACATTCAATATTATAAAATAAAAAGAAAAGATTGCAATTTATTTTTTTACATGCTAATTTAATCATATTCCATAAATGAGAAATCTTCGATGTTAAAATTGAATTAAAATTAAAGTTAATATTTGAAAAATGATTTAATTCTGTTAAAATTGAAAAAATTAAATCTTCAAGAGTCTTTTCTTTACAATCAATGCAAATTTTATTAATATTTGTTAATTCCCTATTTTTAATTAATAGATCATTCAAAACTTTATTAACGATAACTTTTTTGCCGATTCCTTGAATTCCTTGATACAATATATTAAGATAAAATTTATCTGCAATTGAATCATTTAAAATAGAGTATAATGATTTTTCTTCTTTTTCTCTATATAATAATTGAGGGGGTATATAATTTGGATCAAATATCGCTTTTGGTCCGACATATCCATTAAGATTATTTGATTCAACAATCATATTTGCTATTTAATTGAATTTTAACTATATATTTAGGATTATATATTTAAACCCCACCCACAGAGGGTGGTGATTAAAAGTAAAATTAAAAAAAATAATGAGAGAAAATAAGAAAGTTGTTATCAAACAAGTTGGTCTTATTCAAAACTTTCTAATAAATTCTTTAGATTTGAAGCTAATATTGGGAGATACTCATAGGATTTGTTTTGAATCCTTTTATTTAAACAAAGAGCAATAAGATATAATCTATCATTATTTATCTCTAATTTTCTTAAAAAAATGATACCTTCTCTAGATTGCTCTACACTATTTTGAGGAAATTCGATATTTGTTATTATATCGTTCGTATCAATATCCCATTCTTCTAATTTTTCTAATGCATTTGTTAATCTGGGAGCAATTGCTTCACAAATTTCTTGATAAGCTTCGTTGGTAGCTCTACTAGCAATTATGAAACAATTTTGATCTAAGAGAAGAGTAGAACTGGTGTATGTTTTACTCATATAATCTCTTAATAATGATTGTAATAATTTTGATTTCTCTGTAGCTGAGAATACACCATCTGAAAATGCTTTTATTAAGCTAGAATCATCATAAATAGAAGTCCTATAAAAAGAGTACTTTAGTTTTTTAATTATTGAATTAATTTTATTTTCTAAAAAGTGGATATTATCTTTCATTTCTTCTTTGTTTTTAATGTCAGGGTCATATTTATGAAATAGAATTAATAATTGAAAGTTATCTGGATGATTATCTGTAATAATATTTGTAATATCTTTAAGATAAATTAGTGCCTCATCAAATTTATCTTTATTTTGAATATCAATTATGTAAAAAATTGATTGCATTTCAGTAAAATATTTACTTTTATTGTCTAAGTATATTTTTCTGTAAGCTTTTTGCCCACCTAAGTCCCAACGTGTGGTAGAGATGCCTAAAAGCTTGTTAGTGTGTGATGTTCTTTTAGCTTTGATAGTAGGTGCAACTGATGTTAATAAACTAAATTTTTTATCTAAAACTAATAAAATTGAGGTTTTTCCAGCATCTTCAAGACCACATAACAAAATCTTCAATTCCAAAAAAAACAACTCTTATATTTAATTTAAACATCAGAATAGAATTGTATATAAAATAAGCATCTCAGCTATTTACATTTTTCACTTCAATTTTACTTTTTTCAATTTTTTCCTTAAATCGAATTTTCCTTAACTTTTTTGGAAAATCTAAATCAATATCATCAAAAATATACCCATTTAAATTAGAAGGAGCTTCAACTATTTTAAGTTTCGATGGTGAAATATTTCCTTCAATGAAAGAAATTATTTTGCTTTTTCCAATAAATTTCCTTCTGAAAAACGTTCCAAAAGTATTACAAGCAGCAATAGGAATTCTATTCTCAAGAGACCGTGCTTTCAAATAAGTATCCCAATTATCCATTCCTTCCAGCCTAATTTGAGTGGGAGAAAGTAAAAGATCAGCACCATTCTCAGCAGCTAATCTAGGAGTCTCAAAAAAAGCCATGTCAAAACAAATAAGGATAGCAAAATGATATGTATTTAATTTAAATAATTTTAAAACGTTTCCTGGTTCAAATTGTTCTCGTTCATAAGAATAGAGATGAATTTTATCTTGGCGATCTACTTCTTCACCTCTTTCATTAAAAAAATAGCAGGTAATATGTGGTTTTTTCAAATTATCCCGTTTCTCCCATATTCCTCCTGATAAAATGTTTATATGATATTCATTAGCTAAATTTTTAATAAATAGATAATCATCTCCTTTTTCTTTTTGGAAATTTTTAGCCGAATTTGTATAGACAGGTACCCATCTTTCTGGCAAACATATAATGTCGCAATTATTTGCATCTTCTAACAATCTTTTTATTAATTCTTCTACTTCAAAATAACAGTTATTTCTACTTTGAAATATTTCGGGTTGAATGCAAGCAACTCTCATTATAGATTTTGTTCAATTTTTCATTTATTATTTATTTCAATTATTAAATCAAAAATTTCATTCAAATCTGATATCTCATAGTTAGGTACTAATTCGTCAGAAATTTCGTTCCTTTTTTCATACGTATCATATTTACCTCCCCGATGAATATAAATAGTATAAATACCATTTAAACGTGCTGGAATAATGTCTTTATCTATTCGATCTCCTATATAAATAGTCTCTGAACCTTTAACATCAAATTTCTTTAAACAGTATTCAAATAATTTTGGATTTGGTTTCTTAATTCCGATTTCATCTGAGATTACTACTAAATCTAATAAGCTATCAATGTTAAGTCTTAATATCTTCTCATATTGTTTAATGGGGATACCATCGCTAATAATAGCAGTTTTAATTCCCATACTTCTTAATTTTTCCAAACATGGTTTTACATCGTCATATAATTTTATAGAATCAATTTTTTCTTGATGATAAGCTATTACCGCAGCAGCAATATATTTATACTTATCATTACTGGATATTTTATAATTTTCAAATTCATTTAATCGTCGAATAAAGTAATTGTAATGTTTAGAAAAATTAGATCCGTATTCTTTTACAATATCTTGGATTTTTATAATAGCCTTCGTTCTATCAATTTTTAGACCTAAATCTATCATCGCATCTATTCCTTTTATTCTAGCTCTTTCAGAAAGGGCAGTTGAATCGAATAGGCAATCATCTAAATCAAATCCAACTAATTTAACTTTATTATTGTTCATACTATTAAGTAGAAATTTCCATTATGTTTTAGAAAATCAATATAATAAATTGATTCTATTTATTACTAAACTATTGTTAATAGATGTTTAAATAAGATAAATTTATTTATCTTTAAGAATATATAATCTTTAATATTTAATTTATTTTGAGTTATTAGACCTAAAAATAACTGTATTATTTGTAAAAAGAAAAAATATCCATGGAGATTCATTATTTGAAAACAACCGTTACGCTTTCTTATTTCCATAGGAAGATTGGGCCCTTAATATTCTATTCTTATCCCAAAGATACGTTAGAGAAGGAATTAGAAGTTAAAATAGCTAATATTATGGACCAACAATTTAATGAAGGTTTTTTTACACACTCTTTTGAAAATTTAAAATCATTAAATTATTATTTTGAAATTCACTCTGATTGGGCTCGTGGTAATAAGGAAATGTTAATGTTTTCAGTAATACTTGATCAACAAATTGCACCTTCGATTGAGGAAATTATTGCTAATTTGTGTACAGAATTTTCAGAAAGTTTACAATCAAATGAGGAGATCTTTACAGGTTTTTACATAAATGAGAAAGACTATCATGAAGAAGATGTTGAAAAGATAATAAAAAACAATTCTTTAATAAAAGCATGGGTAAAGAACCTATATTGGGCAATAATGGAAGAAACACGAGAAAAAACTGAAGAACAGAAAATAGCAATTCTAATAAATAATGAGCATATTTTTAAAACCTTAGAAAAACTCTCAAAAGGTCCGGTAGAACTAGAAGAACTAAAAGAATGGTTTATTGAAAATTTTCCTAATAAAGAATTCGAAGAAATAATCAATACATTGGTTGAGAAGCAAATTCTTATTATAAATCAAATTGGCTTAGTAGAAAAGTATGTACTTCTATTAAAAGAAGTAAATGCAGAGAGAATTCCACCCGATAGTGTAATAGAATATATTGATGACAAACCAGAGTTAATAGATTTGCTACTTCCAAAGGTTCAAGAATATTTTAGTGAATATGAAAAAAAGAAAGAAGCAGAGCTAAAAAAAGATTCCTATATTTTATTTCAAATAATGGCAGATTCTAAAAAGTATAATGTTCTTTCTGAATTACGCAATAGTTTAATTTCAAGAGATAAATTACCTAAATTATTGTCTAAGAAAACTTTAGATTCTCTAATGGAAAACATAGAATATTTAAAAGAATATGATGTAATCGAAGAGTTAAATTATAATAATGAACGGTATGTTGTTTTAAAAACAAATCTACGTATAACTACTGCCTTTCCAGAGTGGATGAGAAAATTATTACCTAAAGAATCCAAAAAAGATAAGTCAAAATAATTTATTAATTCAGGATGAAGAATGTCTAATGAAGTAGAATCGTATGATGACTTGAAATATCTCTTAGGATATATGGGAATTGAGATATTACTTGCCATTGATAAGGGAGCAAAGAATTACGAAACAATTAAATTGTTTTCTGGATTGCCAATTTCTTGTATTAAAGGGAGAATTCCTGTTTTACGTGATTTAAAATTAATTAAGAAGATTAAAGGAGAACACTTTTTAACGGAAAAAGGAATTAAGTTCAGGAGAGAGATAGAGGGGGATATTTAAATAAACTAATTAAAAAATTTTTCTAAATAATAGAGAAAAAATCAGATTGGGGCGACAAGAATCATCACTATGAGCAGTAGTTCTATTTGTCATGAGATCATCATTTTTCTTCTCATAAATTAATATTTATGCTATAATTCCAATAGTCCTAAACAAAATTTATTTTTTTTTAGTTTTACTTCCCCCTGTAATTCTTTCTTTTTCACTATTTCTCTGTTGGGTAAAATTTCTATATTTTCGTTCATAATATCCAGATTCTTTGAACCCTCCACACTCTTCGATCAATTTTTTTAAACCGTCTTTTTGTAAAATTTGGCTTTTAAATAAGGTATATTCTTCTTTAGTTAATTCTTTTCTTCTTAATAGATAATCTAAGATCTCAATAGCTTCCTCATCTTTAGTACATCTTCTTATAAAATCAATGGCTTTTGGGTTATATAATTCTTCTGGATAATAGTTATTTGAATTATCGATTGTTTCTTCAAATTCTTGTTCAATCTTGAATTTTACTGAATCTATCTTTAGTGATTTTTTACTTTCAGAGACTTCTGACATTAAATGTGGAAGATATTCATCTAATTCAATTTTGTCATATGATACTTTTAATCCATTATTATCCGTTATTCTTGTTTTATTAAACGGTTTCTTTTTTTTTATTTCTTTATCTGGCAATTAGCTTCTAACGATTTATCATTCTTTGAACCTATATGTTTAAAATAATTTAATTAAAGTATTAAATTTAATTTTAGCGAGATTAAACAAAAAGGCTAATCATTGAGATAATAAATTTTTAAAAATTATAGAAATGATAAAATTAATTAATTTTTGTAAATTTTAAAAGTTAAAATGTACCAAGAGTGGTTTGAACGTTGAAGTCTGGATATAACTATGTAAAAGAGACTTTCAAGGAACATGAAAAAGGATATAAAACACCACACTGGAATCGTGGAATTGAGTATCGAAAGGGAAAATCAATACAAAGAGTAGAAAAACCTACTAAAATTCATCGTGCTAGAACTTTAGGTTATAAAGCAAAGCAAGGATATATAATAGTTAGAGCCAGAATTAGAAAGGGTGGAATGCATAAAACTAGACCTAAACGAGGTAGAAAACCTCGAGCAATGGGTGTTTCAAAATATACTACAGGGAAAAATTTACAATGGATTGCTGAAGAACGTGTACAACGCAAATACCCGAATATGGAAGTTTTAAATAGTTATAAAGTTTACTCTGATGGAAAGCATTGGTACTATGAAGTGATTTTAGTTGATCCCCACCATCCAGTAATCAAATCTGATCCAAAAATAAATTGGATATGTACTCCCGCTCATAAAAATAGAGTAACGAGAGGTTTAACTTCTTCGGGGAAAAGAGCTAGAGGGTTACACAAAAAAGGATGGGGTTCTGAAAAAACACGACCTAGCATTAGAGCAAATAGAGGTCGTGGTAAATAACCAGATTATTTAGTTTTACTTTCTACAATGAATTTACTGAAATAGTCATCCCACCATCTAAAATAATACTATGGCCAGTTATATAATCTGAAGCAGGTGAAGCTAAAAATAAAGCGACATCAGCAACTTGTTTCGATTCCCCTATCCTGTCTAAAGGAAGTTTAACATTTCTTCTTCTCGCAAATTCTCGTATAAATTCAGGATTATTCTTATACAAGGGTGTTAAAAATAAACCTGGACATATTGCATTCACTGCAATATTATTTGATCCGAGTTCAATAGCCCAAAGCTTTGTGAAGGCAATTAGAGCTGCCTTACTTACACTATATATCCCAATATATGGATTAACGCCACATTGTGTTCCTGCACAAGAAGCAATATTAATGATCTTTCCTGCTATTGGTTTGAAATTTTGCTTACACATTTTTCTATAAAATGCTTTTGTAACATTCCAAGCACCTTTAACATTTACATCCATGACTTTATTATAAACGTCTTCTTTAGTAACAAGTGAAAATGTACCCTCCCTAACGCCCGCATTATTAACTAATATAAATAAATTATCAAATTTTTCAAAAACTCTGTTTCTCATTTCTTTAACTTGATTAAAATCTGATATATCTGCTTTAGCTAGTAAAATTTCTACATTATAAGTTTTTAAGATGATTTCTCGTGTTTCCTCAATAATTTCAAGGTTTACATCATTCAGTACTAAATTAGCGCCCTTACTTGCAAACGCTATTGCCATTTCCCTGCCAAATCCACTGCCCGCCCCAGTAACTAGGGCAACTTTTTCCTCTAAAAATTTTTCTTCTGTCATTTTTATTCAATCTTTAAATCATTAAATAAGGTTTTTAATTTCCAAATAGACCTTTATTCTTTTTATATAATCCTAAGAATTTTCCTGCTGGTGGTGACTCAAAGGCAATGCTAACGTCGATTACTGCTGGTTTTTTTGAGTCCATTGCTCTTTTTATTGCTGGTTTTATATCTTCAGGTTTTTCTATTTTTTCTCCATAACAGCCAAAACTTTTAGCAATCTCGGCATAATTAATAGGTGGAAAATCAACATCACAATATCGTTTATTTAAATTATTTTTTTGATTGGTTTTGAGCATTCCCCAAGCACAATTATTCCCAATAACTATTATAATTGGTAAATTCAATCTCACTGCAGTCTCTAATTCCTGAACATTGAACAAAAAGCTTCCATCGCCTGTAATACATATAACAGGTTTATTTGGTTTAGCTAGTTTTACAGCTATAGCATAACATATGTCGACGCCCAAATGTCCCATCCCAATCGAAGTAAATGTACTTCTTGGATATCTTTGAAAATTTGATATAATACCATATGTAAAAATAGCGATATCTCCACCATTAATTACTAAGTCTGTTTCTGGTGGAATGAATCCCAATACTTCAACAATAAGTCTTTCTGGTTTCATTGGTATTTTATTCGATTTTAAAAGACTTTGAATTATATTTTTATCATTTTCTCTAGCGGTTTGCAAATATTCATTCCACTCAGTCCATTCGGTTACTTTTTCTTTGGGAAGCTTTTGTTCCATTCCCTTAAGTAATTGATTTATTACAGCTTTAGCATCTGCTATAATTCCTATATCAACGGGTCTATTTTTGCCAATTTCTTTTATATCAATTTCTACTTGAATAAGTTTTTGGTCTTGATTCCATAAAGGAGCTGTTCCATATAAGGTAGTATAGTCCCACCTACATCCAATTGATATTACGACATCCGCCTCTGAAGCTGCTCTACGAAATGTATTTGATAAAGGATAGGATCCGGCATATGTTTTTTGATTACAACTAATTGCACCGATACCCATAACAGTCGTTAAAGCAGGTATACTATAAGTTTCTGATAATTTGATTAAATCCTCTGAGGCTTCAGAAGCAATAACTCCACCTCCAGCAATTATGATTGGTTTTTTTGCATTTTTTAAAAAATCCAAGGCGTTATCTATTAATTCAGGATTGCCGAGAGGCCTATTTAAAGGGCGATATTTTTCTGGTTTTAGAATCTTCTTAAAGTCTTCTTCTTTAGCTTCTCTAACTAAAGCTGTTTCTCTTAGTTCGAGAAAAACAGGTCCTCTTCTTCCTGAAATAGCTGCCTTCATACTCCGTTGTACTGCAAATGGTATCTCGTAAGGTTCTTCAACAGATATTTGCAATTTTGTAATTGGTTTCATCAAACTCATCTGATCTAATCCCCCTTGTAAAATTCCTGTATCATCAAACATTCGGGCAACCTGGGCTCCAATAACTAACATTGGGATTGAATCTGCATATGCTGCTGCTACTGCAGGTATAAGATGGGATACACCTGGTCCCGCAGTACCGAGGCATACTCCAATTTCTCCTGTTGTTCTTGCCCAAGCATCAGCCATATGCCCTCCTGCTTGTTCATGTCGAACCATGACCGTATCAATTCCTTCTTCACGAGCCCATCTCTCAATCGCATCATAAATTCGTAGTAATTCTCCACCAACAAGACCAAACATTTTTTTAATACCTTCATTTAAAAGGCAAGTTACAAGCAAATCCCCGCCATCTTTAACTTGTTTTGACATATATAGGAGTATTAAAAATGAAAATTAAATTTTTTTAAAAGATGGGTTTTTACATTAATTTCTAACTAAAAAGAAATCAACTCTAAATAAAATCCAAGCTCTTTTTTAGTATTTAAGTAATCAAATCTTAACTTACCAACTGCTCCTGATTGGATTACCTCTATATTATATTCTTTTTTAAAGTGATCAATTAACTCATCAGCATTTTTAGTATATACTCCTAAATGGTGCAAACCTACGTTCCCTTCTCTAAGAAACTCTAAATATAAATGATCCCCAGTCGATTCTACTAGTTCAACAATTTCAAACTGCTTACCGCCAAAGGTTTGCATTATTTTTTTCATTTTATAAGATACTTTTTTTCCTTTATAAACTACTTCCGATGTTTGTTCAACTATATTTATTTTAGATTTAAAACTTAAAAGATTTCCAAGTATACTTGCTACCGATTCAATATTTTTTACAACAATTCCAATTTGATCAAATTTATCGAGTTTTAAAGTGGACATATTTCGATCTCAAACTTATTTTTATTTTACACTTTCAGCGAAATCTAATTCACCTGTTGGGTTTTTTAAAGGAAATTTTCCTTTAAGAATCATTGTTTTTAATTGTTCTGCAAGTTTTATAGCTCCATTTCTATCAGATTGCCTTAAAACGATGGGAGTTTCTTTTCCCTCAAATTCAATAGTCTTTAAATCTAGTTTAAATGCTTCTGGACATAATCGTACACATGTTCCACAATTATAACAGCGTGTTCTATCTATATCAGAGATAATCTCTTTTTCTATTATAAAAGCATTTGTTGGGCAAATATCTAAGATTTTACATTTATCACATTTCTTGCATGCGCTAGAATTGAATTTCATCACAAAATTATTATCCCACACATCACCATAAGTAATTTCACCTACTTTTTCTCTGCCTACAAGGCTTAATATTGTTAATTGTACGTCTTTATCTGATTTAACAATGGAATTGAATATTTGTTCATTTAAAATTGGAATGGGAGCTGCGATACTACAAATCGGTTCTAATCCGTAAGAAGTTTTAAATGCTCCCATATATTCTGGACGCATCCCTAACAACGGGGCTATAGTCATCATGTTTGGTTTTTGGATATAATTCCGAGTTCCCGGACCCATTAAATATCCAATGCTCCCATTTACTAAAATTGGAGACCCAACACCAAATATCTCAAAATTAGGGTCATTTTGGAAAGGATTTAGAGCACCACATCCAGAAAATGTAATTTGAGTCTTATCTGGCTCAAATGGTTGGCAAGAAAAGATAGTATCCACTTTATACGTTTCGCAATTAATCATTGCATTATAATTTTTTATAGCTTGTCGTGTTCCTATTAATTTTGCGAATTGCATACTCTCTAAGGTCATTTCTTTTTTAATCTCTTCTCCTTCACTACTCTTTGCAGCAATTTCAAAAGTTTTTCCTTCAACTAATTCTCTAAAAAGAGAACCTCCACAATAATTTTCCTGATTTTTACTTTGTGCTGTTCCATATACAATTAAATCAACAATTCCTAAATATTCATTTGGGCACGGACCCGGATAAGCTGGAATTCCGTTTATGGAAACTTCAGTAAATTTTCTTAACGTTTTTGGAGGTGAAAGCCTGAAAGAAAAAACACCCATAATTCCGCTCATAAGACCTTTTGTAGCTGTTGTTATAACATCTACATCTTCAAATTCTACTTTTTCTCCTTCACTTATTTGATCTATTAACTCTTGCACAGTTATAACAATTGCTGTTCCATCTTTTATTTTTTTTTTGATTTCTGAGAGATCCCTTTTTTTAACCAAGAGAAACACTTAAAGTTTTAAAAAAGATAGCATTTTTAATGTTTAATTATAATAAAATTTTTTTATTATATTCATGATTAGAAATCTTAAAGTAATTTATAAATTTCTTGACGGATGTTAGAGGTTTTTTATTTATTTGCCTTATTTCGAATCTAGATTAAAAGTAAATATCAACGATTTTGATGATATAGAAAAGAAATTGGAATTTTGCATGAAATTAGGCATTAGAAATCTAATTTTAGAACCTTTAAATACTTTTATACCGATATCCTCTAATTTAAGAGAAAAAATAATTCATCAGAAGAAATTAAATATTTACTTTCGATATAACTTAACCCCTAATAGTATAAATGAGTTTAAAAATGCTATAAAGAACTATAATAACTTTCCTTATATTCTTTCTGTTGAATCTAAAGAAAAGGAGATTCAAATTAATGCTGCAAGAGATTCTAGAGTTGATATTGTATCTTTTTCTGATGAAAACATACTAAAAACGCTTAGTTCGGGAGTAATTTCATTAACCAAACAAAATAATTCTTTCATAGAATTTTCCTTAGCTACGATTATGGTAAGAAATAAGGCGCTTCAATCAAAAAATTTCAGATATTTGTATAAATTTATACAATTAGCATATAAGTTGAAAGCAAATATTATTATTAGTGGAAATTTTGATGATTTATTTGATTTGAGACATCCTAGATCTCTTATAAGTATTTGTCATTCACTCTTAGATATTCCTTTAAATAGTGCTAAAAGGATTTTTATGGATAATCCAAAATTATTACTAGAAAAAGCCCAAAATAGAAAAAATAATAATAGTATAGAATCGGGGGTTCGAATAATTAAAGGAGGAGATTTGAACTAGTGACAAGAGAAAGACAAAGATATATTCTATTCAAAATAATAAAAGAACCAGATATAAGATTTGAACAAAAAGAGGTCTTAAATTCAATTTGGCAATCAATTTGGAGGTATTTTGGTATGAAGATTGCTAATAAAATTGGATTATGGATAATTAATCTTAATTTCGAAAAAGAGTATGGGATAATTAGATGTTCTCACCAAACTAAATATATTATAATTTCAGCTTTAAGCCTTATTCAGCAAATAAATGGAAAGAGGGTAATTTTATCTCCTTTAAAAACATCTGGAACTATAAGGTCAATAATTAGAATAAAAAATTTAATAATGAATAAAAATAAAAAAACTTAGGTAGACTTTAGTAAAATTAAAATTATGAATGAGAATAATTTAACTACTGCCTATATCAAGCAGATAAAAGAGAGCCCAGAAGTTTTTATTAAATTACCTTTAGATGATATTAAAAATAGTGATGATTTCCCCTTTCTATTGGTAATTCAATCAAAATTTGAAAATTCTATGAAATTAACAATCTATCCTATAAATAAGGAGAAAATTATAAAATTAAATTTAAGAGGTTTAAATATACCTAATGAGATTTTTGAAACTCTAACAAAAATTCTTCAAAATTTCCAAATTATTCATACATCCGGGTTTTTATTAAAAGAAGGAAAACTATTATATGAGTGTTATTTAAACATAAATTTTTCTGAAAATAAAAGTGAAGATTTAAAAACAGCTTTAGATAAAATTAAAAATGTATTTAAAGAAATAAAGTTACAAGAAATTAGTTTAAAAACAACCAATAAACCTTAATTATGAATCAATGGAAAGTTTTATTAAAATTTTCTGATGAGACAAATAAAGATATCGAATTGTTTGATGCCAAAACCTACTTTGGTGGATACTTAAAAATAAAAAGAAGCTATTTTAATACTCTTGCTAAAACAATTAAAATAACTAGAAATTATTTTACTGGAAGAGCAATAGAGAAAGTTATAGGTCCCAATAATGATGATTGGACATATAATCCATGGATGCTTCTTATGGTTAAAGAAAATGAGAAGAAAAAACCGTTTTGGCTCTTTATAAAAAGAGAAAAAGATTTATCTGGGATTCTAGTTGCCATTGGACCTGAGTCATTTGCTAATTATAATAGTAATAACACATCAGAAGCTAGACGTGAAATAAAACGCTTAATAAACTATATTGTGACGTACTTAAAGAAGTTCAAATGTATAATCCTACTTCCAAATCATTTAATTTAGACTTAAATTCTTAAAATTTTTTTTAAAATCTAGTAAAAGACATTCTTTTGACTCAATATTTTTTTTTTGAAGAAAACAAAGAAAAAGTATTAAATTAAATTTTCAATTTTAATATTTAATTAAATGGATGATGATTTAAATTATAATTACGTGGCAATAATATCTTGAGGAAACTAAACCTTAAAATTCTATTATCTTTAATTATTTTTAACACAATTTTCATTTCAATCCTTTTCACAGTACCGTCTCATGGTGCTTTAGAAGAGATTGATCCTAATTTTGGCAAAGCTCCTACTATTGATGGGGAGATTGGTTCATTTGCCAACGAATGGGATGAAGCATACAAAATTCAAACAAACTTAACTGATTTGCCAATTAATTTATGGGTAATGCAAAGTAGTTCAAGATTATATATTTCAGTACAATTTGATTTAATTGTGGGGATTCATAGCCCTACTGAATTTGTGGGTATTCTAATTTCAAATAGTTCTTCTGAAGATAGAGAAGATTTTATTGATGCAAAAATCGTTCAATTTTCTAATATAACAGAGGATGAATTCAACTATTTTGATTATTTTATAAATCAGAGTGTTTTTATTCCTGATTCTGCATCAAGTGGTAATGGAGCTGCGAAATTGGAAGGTGAAACTTCTACCTATGAATTTTCTATTCCAATAAATAATCCTCAAGTAACAATTGATGAAGATGTTTATTTGGAGTACGATGAGCCTTTCGCTTTTAATATAACATATGGAGATACTCCTAGCTATCCTCAAGGAATCAAGAAAAGCAGTATTTTTTTGATTAATATCCAACATCCTCCTAAAAGTGAGTTACCCTTTTTAAAACTCACAATTTTTATTCTTACTATATTAATTTTCAGTCTTGCTGTAATAATATATGGATTTTATATTTATAGAATTATAAAACTAAAGGAAATTATGGAAAGGTATCGCCGATAAAATGTCAAAATCCCCGAATAAAAAGGCAAATTCGAAAGTTAAACAAGCTTTTAACGAGAAATTCGCATATAGATCTGTGATTATTTCAGTTATTTTTGGAGGTATATTTTTGACTATATCAATTTTCTTTAATATTGAGATCATTACTGTCTTTATGGATAAAAATGTACTTTTTGATATAATAGATATATTTATCAAAACTAGTGTTATCTTATTATTTTTCTTCTTTATGATGATTAGTATAGGAAATTATAAAGAAATAGTTGGGAAACCTATAAGTTGGAAAGAATTTTTATTTTTAATAATTTTATCTTTGGGTCAGTCTATTCTAAATCTCTGGGTTTTTATATTTTCTGTTATTGGAATTATTATCATTTTAATTTATTTGTATTTAATCCAAGAGTTTTAAAAGAATTAAGATATTCTTATAATAATGAAATCTGAATTCTTATTTATTGGTCATAGAGGAACAAGAACAGATTTTGATGAAAATACTATAATTGCGTTTGAGAAAGCAATAGAATATGGAGCAAATTATATTGAATTAGATGTACGAAAAACAAAAGATGGACAATTAATTATTATACATGATTCTACGTTAGATAGAACGACTAATGGAACAGGACGATTAGACAACTACACCTATGACGAACTAAAGACTATAAAAACAAAAAAAAGTCATAAGCAAATTCCATTGTTGTCTGAAGTTTTAGAACGGCTAAATGGAAAAATCCAATTCATGATTGAATTAAAAGAAGAACATTTATATGATAAAATAATTAAATTAATTAAAGAAAATGAATTAATGGAAGATTACATTATCAGTGGGCGGGATATTCATATCTTAAAACTAGTAAAAGCAAAATTACCCATATGTAGAATATGTTATAATATTACAAAAGCACAAGAGTTCAAGTTAGATGAGTTCTTAAAGCAAGGCGTACAAAAAAGGTTAATTTTCAAGCCAGATATGATTAGTTTAAGATCAAGTATGGTTTCATCTGAATTTATTGATATCTGTCATGACAATGAAATATTATCATTATCCTGGGATTTTATTGCAAGTGAAAATCCATTAAAACTCATAAAATCCTTGATTAATATAGGGATTGATGGTATCTTATTTGATAATTATAAAAACATTTCCAAAATAAAACAGTGGGTTAAATCGAAATTATGACCTTGATTTAATTGTTGAGAGCCCACTTGGTAAGAAAAGTAATATATCATCAACAGTTAATAATTTTATCCATTTTTTTAGTTTGATATCAACTTGGTTAATAAAGTATGTTTTTAATTTTTGAGCTAATTTTCCTTTGGTTAAACCCCCTGATTTTGATGGTATTATTAGTGCATAGTAATTTGTTTGTAATTGAATTGCTGATAGAGGTCCACAGATTAATTTAGGATAAAAAATTTCACCCTTATCTTCTGTATCAGAACTGAGTTCTATAATATTTAATCCAATTGCGAGTTCTGTTTTTGCATTCTTAATAAATTTCTTTTTACCAGAAATGATAAAAGAACCCTTTGCTAAAAATTCACCTGAAGGAGGAGTTTTTGAAATTTGTGATGGGTTCACATAGAAAACATCAGCCATACCCCAATTTTCTTTCCACGCACGTGAATAGCTTGCTACAAAATTCGCTGCCTCACTAATAGTTGTTTCAGGAATTTTCGTATTTTCAGGATTTTTAATAACAGTTAAAGGGGATCCAGGGAAATTTGTATGAAAAATGAGATCATTTGGATCGATATATTTTCTGAATATACTTTCATTAGATGATGCATCTCTTCCTCCAATTACAAGAAACCCATCAGTTGAAAAGAACCATCTGAATTTTTCATACCATTTTTTTTTTGGCTTTTTTATTAAGAATTCAACTTCAGATTCCATCGATTCTTTCTCGAGTTTCAATTTTTCAATATCTGTTGTAGTTTTTTCAATAGCTTTTATAGTCCCTTTTATCTTTTTTTCTGCTTTTTTTCCTTTAGAATAGATTGAATTAGCGTTTTCACCAATACTTTTCGTTAAATCTAAATAAACTACATCGTTATTGATTTTAATTAGCACTTGTTTAGTCGAGGGTATTATTTTCTCGAAAATATCGATGTCTTCTAAATTTTTCATCTTAGCTTTTTGTAGCTCATTATTAATATCTTCCCAACCATAGCCTTTCTTTCTTGCATTCAGGATTATGGCAAATAATTTATCTAATCTATTAAAATTGGAATAAATGTAATCTCCGTAAGTATAATATCTTTGCTTTTTATTCTTAAGCTCTTCTAAATATTCTTGTTGATTTTTTAAGATTTTTTCATGAGATTTAATTTGATTTACAACTTTTTGATTTTTGGGGATTATCAATTTTTCTGAATCTAATTTTGAGAAAAACTCATCAACAGCAGTGTTAAAAGATTCGAAATTTTTTTGTTTATAATCTTTAAACAATTTTAATTCAAAAGGAACAACAAAAATCTCATTCCCATTACTATCATAAATAATTTTACTTTCGATCTTCCCGAAAAGTAGTTCATTTCTTAGCTTTTTAAAGGAGCTATATAATTTTTCTACATCACCATCAGATAAATCCGCACCAACTACTGTTTTATCTATTTCTGCTCTATAACATATTTCTTCACTGTAAAAACCGGCAATATTTATATTTCTTGCTAAATATCTTACTAACTCCACTTCTGTATCTAATTTCAATAGTTCTTTAAAAGTATCTTTACTTATGTTTAAAAAGTCAATCCCTCGCGATTTTGGGAAGATATATTCTTTATTAGCTAAAACATCACGATCCTTAAATCTTTTGTATTTTTTAGCAATTTTTACAATGTTATTCTCATTTACCAACAAAAAATTACCTTTATTAAAGAGTTCAATAATAAACTTCCAAGGTTCTTTTTCACTATTGTCTAACTCAATAATAACTATCCTGTCAAAGTTATGTTGAGAAACTCTTAAAATTCGTTTATTTTTTAAGAATTTTCTTAAGGACATAATGTACTGACTTGGATATTTAGGAACCGGATAATCATATTCAGTTAAATTAATGCGAGAATCCTCTTTAACAATTAAATTTTTCTTCCCTTGTGAAGTATTTATTTTTACTACCAATAAATCTTCAACTTCATAGACATTAGAAATCAAACCATTTGATAAAATTAAATCTAATTCTTTAACAATAGCGTATACATCAAAATTAGAAAATTTATTTATGGTTCTAATCATTTTCTGTCTGTACTTTTGTTTATCATTATATATAAAATGATTTTTATAATAATAATTATTTATATTAATAACATGGCTAAACATAAAAAAGTCGATATTAGAAAGAGACGGAAGAAACTAATAAAAGAGAAAAAAAAAGAATTAGATAAAGAAGATATTATTCCCAAGAAAACAACAACAAAACCTTTTGATCTTCGACTTGAAAAGGAAACTAAATTATATTGGATAAGAGCAGCAACAGGAGCTTTAAGTGCGTTTATAGGAAGACTATTATTTGGATTCATAGGGTGGTTTCTATTCTTATGGATGTTATTTTGGTGGCTGTTATTTCCTTTTATTGTTAGCTTTATTATATTAAAATATGAGTACGATAAGGAAGAATGGACTTGGAAAAATATTCTAATGCCAGGAATAGGTATATTCTTCTTTTTATTTATGATAGTTGGGGTAGTTCTTCATACAACGCTTAAGTTTATTCCTGATTTTTCATCAGTCCTTGAGTTATTTTTATAAGTATATTTAGAGATTATTACAATTGAATTCTTTGTTTAACTTTCTTTTCTTTTCTTTCTTTAGAGGCAAATATAATTTCTTCTAATTTATAGATTCGTTCACAATAAACACATTGAATTTTTAATGGTTTTTCTTCAAGGACTGCGAACTGGGTTGAAATTGGCTCTTTTTCTGAATTGGAAATGCATGTTTGATTTACGCATAGAATTAATTTTTTAATTGTTTTTGGGATTTTAACTTTTTTCTTCTCAATTACCTTATAATTTTCTATTAATGAAATGGTTGCATTCGGTGAGAGAATTGAAATTTGTTGCATTTGAGTTTCATTTAGAAATACATTTTCAATTTTAATAATATCTTTTGTTTGGAATTTTTTAGAAGACACATTGACACCTATAGTCATTAAATTCTTAGATTCATCTAATCCGGTAAGATTAAGTATAGTTAGAGCATAACCAGCATCAATATGATCAATTACTGTTCCTTTAGAGATTTTGTCAATTTTTAATTTTTCTTCTAACATTTTCATCAGTTAAAATATTCTTATTGAAAAACTTATGGTAAATTCTTATTAACTTAAATTTCTCTTATAAAAAAAAAAATGAAATAAAAAATAAAACTGTTGATAAAATAAAATTAAAGGTCAAATTATCATCAATTTCAAAATCTAAATAGTCAATTCCCCCGATAATCAATGCCCCTAATATAGGAATTAAAAAAAAGCCTAGAATGCTTGGATCATAAAAGCTCCTTAACAATATTAGTATAATAATCCCTGAAGTAAATGATACTGCCATACCCGCCAATAATCCTTCATATGTTTTATTTGTATTGCGAATATTAGTTTTTCCTATCAATCTTCCAATTAAATTTGATGCTATATCTCCAAAAATTGCCATAGTCATTGCGGTACAGATCACAACTGGCCCTATTGGTTGAATTAACCCAAATAAAAGAATTATTGAAAAACACCCAATACTCATAGAAATATGAGGTCCGAATCTCATATGCAATTCCTTTTCTCGTAATATTTGATTAACCTGTTTAAGAGGGTAAATTTCAGGGTTTAATATTCTAATAAATTCAGCAGTTAATAATCCAATTAATGAGATTCCAACCAAGAAAATAACTAAATTTTGAGAAAAATACATTTTATCTCCATTTATGTTAAAACCCAGTGTAAAATAAGAAAAAATTATTCCTAAAACAACTAGATGGGTTAACTTTCTGTAAATATCATATTTTAGAGGTAATTGTATATGTGGTTTAATGTCAGTTTCTTTCCTGTTTTTATTTTTGTTTTTCTCACGAAACATAAATAAAGAAAATATCGGAAAAAATATTCCGATAAAACTTATCATCAAAAGATCAAAAGGAAAAACAATGAATTCATTGTAAGGTGTGTTTAGAAAAAAATGAATTTCCATATTAATGGTAAGCGATATAACCAAAACTAAAGCATTTACAAAATTATTAATGAATGCTTTTTTTTCTCCTTTACTTTTTGCTAAAAAGGCTATGTAAAATAAAATTAAACTATATGTATAGAAAAAACTTAAAATTACTATTGAAAAAACATTCAAAAACTACCAATCTCTCAAATTTGAATATGTTAAGGTTTCTTTCTTTTTTAAAATTTTCTTAAAATGTAAAAATACATTGTTAGATAAAAAATGAATAAAAAATTATTATTTAAATTTGAGCTTCATCAATTTTTGGCATTTCTTCTGATGATAATGCTTTTTGGATTTCTTCAGTTGGTAATTCATAGTCTTCTAACTCACCAGTCATATATAGCTTATATGCTAATAAATCAAAAAAGCCATGACCACTAAAGTTGAAGACGATTGTTTTCTTTTCATTATCTTCTTTAGCTTTTAATGCCTGATCTATTGCTTCCTTTACGGCATGTGCAGTTTCGGGGGCAGGAAGGATCCCTTCTGTATTTGCAAATAAAAGACCGGATTTAATCACTTCGGATTGATGATGCATAGCTGCGGACATAACTTTACTATTATACAAAATTGAAATTATAGGCGCTATTCCATGGTATCTTAATCCTCCTGCATGAATTGGGCTTGGAACAAACGAATGACCTAACGTGTGCATTTTTACAATAGGTCCTTTCATAGAAGTATCTCCAAAATCCCAGCGATATTCTCCTTTACAAACACTAGGACAAGCTCGTGGTTCAACACCAATAATTTCAACGTCTGGAAGAACTCCATGTAGTTTATCTCTTGCAAAAGGAATCATTAAGCCAGCAAAGTTAGAACCTCCACCCATGCAACCAATTATTATATCTGGTTTATCAATACCAGCTTTTGCTAATTGAAGTTTTGTTTCTTGTCCTACAATTGTCTGATGTAAAAGAACAAAATTAACAACACTTCCAAGAGAATATCTGGCGGTATCACTTCTTAAACTATGTTCCAATGCTTCAGATATAGCTATTCCTAAACTCCCAGGATGTTCTGGGTCTTTTTCTAAGAATGATTTGCCTGATTCAGTGAGCCTTGAGGGACTTGCATGAACTTCTGCATTAAAGGACCTCATTAAAATCTTTCTCCCTGGTTTTTGCAAAAAGCTAACTCTTACCATGTAAACTGTACATTTTATGCCAAATAAATTACATCCATAGGAGAGGCCCGATCCCCATTGCCCTGCTCCTGTTTCCGTAACCAATTCTTCAATTCCATCTTGTTTTGCATAATATGCTTGGGTTATAGCAGTATTTGGTTTATGAGATCCTGTTGGAGAGACAGATTCATTTTTATAAAAGATCCTTATATCATCACCTTCTATTCCCAATTCTTTTTCTAATCCTAATGCCCGATGAAGAGGAGTTGGTCTATAAGTTTTAGCAAAAATTTCCCTAAGATCTTTTGGGATAGGAATTGTTGGTTCTTGAGATATTTCTTGCATAACGCATTCTTTTGGAAATATTGCCAACGCCAGTTCTGGTGGAGCTGGTTTCCCATCCATTGGATTTACTAAGGGCGTCATAGGAGAGGGCAAATCAGGTAAAATATTAACCCATTCCTTCGGTACTTCATTTGGTTGTAATATAATTCTTGAATTGTAATAATCTACCATTTTCATTACCTTTTTTACAAATTACTTTTTTGTGTCTCATTACTAAATTGGAAATCAATATTGTTAACGCACTTTTATAAAAAGTATCTAATAGTTTAGAAAACTAAAAATTAGTAAAAGAGAGAAAGTATAATATAGTTTAAGCCAATACAATGGGTCTTACAATCGAGACCAAGGCCACTGCCAAGAAAAATAATTTCCAGTTGCCATAAAGCTAAACCATATTAACATGTAAAAAATTATTGATTTAATTATATATTAGTAAATAAAAAGTTAATTGTTTCAAAAAGTACTTTTTATAAAATTAAAGCAATAAAATATACAGAAATGTAAAAAAATGATAACTCTTTATTATCGCCCTTCAAAGATTTTATAAAGATTCTTTGCTGCTATTCGCATGACTTTTACCGTTTTCATTAAAGTATCAATAATTGTCCCTGCACAAACAATGACTAAGCGTCCTGCATTTGTTACCACAATATATCCATTCTCAGCCCTTACAATTATTTCAGTTATATCTTCTTGGAATAAAGTTTGAATTGTTGATCTTCCAGTCATTAATAAAGCACTGGCCAGTCCACAAAATTGATCACCATCTACCTGATATTGGGGCAACGCAGAAAAGGCTATTTGATAACCTTCTACACTTACAAGTGCGATTGCTTCTATATCTGCATTAGATGTTATAAATGTGATTTGCGGACTTATTTTTTCTATATCTTCATGGTTAATCCCTAAATCAGATCCAAATTGTATAAGCCTACACCTTCTAGAAAATTTATAATATTTTAGATAATGCTTATATTAAATTAATTAAAATCCATTTATTTATTTATTTTCTTTAAGAAAAAATTTATTTTAAATAAAATTCCATAATTTTCAATTGCTATCCAATCCATTTATGTAATTTCTCAATTAGAATTTGTAAATTATGTGGATCAAGTGGTATATTTCCTAATGATTTTAGTCGTCTTGATTCCATGCTTAATTCAAATAAGATGGGATTTAAAGGATTTTCATTTTCTAATTTAGTTCTGATTTTTTCTAGCATTGTTGCGATTTCTACTGCGGGATTATTTGATTTAGCGACAGAAAGAATTAAATTAAAATCTGAATCCCCTACATTTTCAATAGGTTTTTCTGGTACATGTGGTGGTGGTGTTATTGATTCACTTTGAGATATTATCTGAGTAGGCAAGTTACTTTCATATCGAGGTAAGGGCTCAGGTTTTTGAGGGATTAGTGAAAATTTACTATTCGTAAACGATTCTTGGATAGTTTTTGAATTTATAATTGTGTCAAAAACATTATTAAGGGAATTTATTAAATATTGCAAATTTTTCATATTATTATTTAGTTCATATAAAACATTGGTTGATTTCGACATAAATACTTTAATTTCATTTACAGTATTCATGATTTGACTTCCTATATTATCCTTTTTCTTTTTCTGAATCTTTTCTATTGCATCTTTTAATTTTTCAATCTCAGATACAATATCTCTTCTTCCTAAGAGTACCTCATCCAATTTCTCTATAAGTTGATTAAGAAGGATCTCTGACAATTTTTTCCATCTAACTTATTTATTAGAATTTTAAATATAAATTTTTATAAAATTAATTTATTTACTATTCAAAAGTAAATTTTAATAATATATAAATTTAAAAATATTAAAAATAATTCCTAAATTTATTTGCTATTTCAGCAAGAATTATAATAGTTTTAGTTTAATTAGGTTATGATTACTACACGAGAATCAATCAATTATCAATTTTCACTAATATATGGATATTCTTCTCCAAACGACATCATTGTAGGAGATGTAATTGGTCCGGGAAAATTAACTCGAGAAAAAGTTAATGAACTTTCCCAGGGAGTTATAGAATATTTAAGGATGTATAATGCAATTTTAAGAGATTATACTGGTTCAGAAGTTTTTAGTATCGAATTTGAATTGTATAATCTCGATGAGAAAAGTGCTCGAGTAAATATTTTTCCAAAATCAATGATTTTCATACCTGGTAAATATAAAGACTGTGAAAGTTTATTACTTGCATTAAAGCCTGAAACGGGATATTTAGATGCCCATAAATCTCATGAAGCGATAAATAAGATAAGTAAATTATTTTTTGAAGTAGAAGAATTTACCGATCGACCTGATTTAAAAAATGATGACAAACAACAGGTATATAAAAGATTTGCCACTAGATTCAGCAAAAAACTCTTTGGAGAAATAATTGAAGATAAATGGAATAAAAAATTAATCGGTATAAGTGCTTCCCTTCCAACAGAAAAAGAAATGTTGAATACATATGCAAGAGTCAAATCAGATGTAGATATATTATTACACAAGCGACCATATGAGATTAATCTTTTCAATTCAAAATTCGATAGACTAAAAAGCCCTTATGAGGGGCAGCAATCCATCGACCATATTAAATATTCTATATCAGAGCCTAGTGCTAATTTTATAGTGGATAAAACCTTAAAGTTAGGAACAAATCTAATTAATTTAGCAAATACAGGTACAATTGATGAATCTCAAGATAGAATAATCTCATTCATTATTAACTATACTAAAAAAAATATACAAAACTTAAATGATCCTTGCCCAGCAAAATCGTTAATTTCCTTTATTAATAAAATTTTAATTGATTTAGAAAGATATTTGAATAAGTTCATTGAATATTCTAACTCTTTTCTTACAACTGGAGAAATTGGAGATCTGGATGAACTATCAAAAAAATATAAACAGTTTATTGTAAATAAAGCAAAATTTGAAAATGAAGATTTTGAAGATATTAGTAATTTAGCGATTAAAACAATTAAGCAATCAGCAATTGCGCAAGAAAACTTAAGAGCAATAGATTTAAGCTCGATCTTTAATTATTTTTCAGAAATTATTACAAGTAGTCTGAATTTGGTTAAAGCATCTCTTCCAAAATATCTCTCGCGTAGGAGGCTAAAATCCTTAATTGTTGATTTAACAAAAAATTTAAAACAAAAATTCGAAGATGAACAAAAACCAGCGAAAGTCCTTGGTCAGAAATTAATAGACAAGTTTAAAGATCATATTCTTAGCCAAATTGAAGTTAATCCAATGGTTTTATCAGGAGTTCTCAAATTCAATGAAGAAAATATAATAAGAGAGTTTAGGAGATTAATTAATACAAATTTAGAGCCATTTTTTGATAACATAAAACTAGAGATAGGAGATTTAGTGTCTTTTGCGGAAATACAAATGGAAAAAGATATTAACACTATAAGAGAGCATATTGATAGATTTAAGACATTTTCGAGTGAATTATCTTATCTCCTAAGCTATATTCTTAGGTATACAACAATTAATAGGTATATCAAAGAAGAACCTGATAAAGAAATAGCCGATCCAGTTACTTTTGCTACGAGATTTCATCGCTTTTTAGAAAAAAGAATAGGGGGAATAAATTTAACCTGGAAATCTTATATTTTGGAATGGTTAAGTGATTATAACAAAAAATTCTTTAATTTAGAAGAAAGAAAAGAATGGACTTTAGACGAGATATACAATGATTTTATTAGCTATTTTGAAGAAAGAGAATCAAATGAGCAGAAGTTTGAGCATTTTTTAAAATTTTTGGATACATATATTGCTCGGATATCGAATATTGAGGAAAGGGATTTATTAATTGATTTTTACAAGCAATATGATTTAAGCATGAATATTAGTACTGAATTTCCGAAGTATGTTAATAATAGAATCAAACAAGAAATGAGCATACTTAACCCTCAATTTGAAGAGCAAGTTCCTATTAACTTTTTTAATCTAAATGGTGAGGACCATTTTTATGATTATATCAAAGAGATGGAATTAAAATATTTTTCAAAATTGATTCCTAGACCATTAACTCTAATTTTAAAACACAATTTAACAAGCGAAGAAAAAGAATTGTTTGGGGGAGATCTTTTTCACGTATTAAGCTTTAAGTTTTGGCATACTAATTCTAGATTTGAATTAGCAGATAATTTTAAAGAAGTATATCGGGAGTGGTTAAAGGAGCTATGATTAGTGGGATAAAAAGAAAAACAACTGCCGTTGAAAGTACATTTAGATTTTTTCAAACTGTAGATTTAATTATTTCCCATTTTAAGAGAGATGCTGATAAGCAAAAAATTTTCGAATTAACAAGTCAAAAAACCACTTTCAAAGACCTATTAATTGCTACAGCTGTAATTCACATTTATCACAATTTAGGTATTAGAGTTAAAGAAACCTTAGAACAAGATAAATTTTCCTTTGAGGCAGCACAAAATTTAGAACAAATTGAGAAAAAGATTTTAATAGAAGAAGTCGGTACGTTATTAAAAGATTCATTTATTTTAGAAATTGGGGTTTTAAATAAGATTTTTGATTTAGAGAATAGATTTATATCATTCCTAATCGAAGAAAGAGAATCTACACTTCCAGACTTTCAAAGGAAGCAAATGCTGAATGAAATTGAACAAAAAGTTGAACAAGAATTATTAGAAATCATATTAAAATACCCTCCTTTTTATTTTTATGATTTAATAGGGGATTTGATAGGATTAACTGAAGAAACTAAATTAGAAATCTTAGAAGAAAGCTCAGCTTTTAAAGATTTATCACTGGAAATTGAAAAAAAATTAGAAAGAGAAGAGAAAGAAGATAAATTTATCGAATTAGCAACCTTAGGACGAATGATTGACAAAATCCGAAAAGATTTTGAATTCAAATCATATAAAGAACTTCAGGTACAGGCAATGCCGGTTAGAATGATAAAACGGAAAATCTTTGATTATAACTTTGATCGGTTTCCAATTTCTATTCCTGGATTAAAAATCTTTAAAGAAACAAACAACCTTAAAAAAGAACTACTGAAAAGAATAGAAAATGCGCTTAAAGAAAAAATTAATTATGAACAATTTGAACAAAATATTGTGAGCTTCTTAAAATCTGAGTTATTTAAACAATTAAAAATTAATCCAAATGATTTTATTTATTTTCTACAAAGTCTAAATGAATGTAGTTTTAATGATTTAATCTATACGTTAAATAGATATGGAGTCCATAATATCCTTTACCTCATGAATATAGACGAGTCGGTTACTGAAGAAGTAAGGAGAAATTTGGTCAGATATAGTATAGCAAAGAATGATCTTATCAATCCAACTGATCAGAGAAAAAAGCAGGTTATTGATAAAATCTTTTTAAAGGAATTAGGATTAAAAAACTATGCTCATATCTTATTTGTCCTAGAATTTGAAGATATTATGGATAAGTTAGTGAAAGATATCTTTTTTTATATATTATCAAAAATATTAAGGCAACTTAGTCGAATTATTGAACTATATCTTAAAATTTCAAATGACAAAACTTTATTTCTTCTAGCTTTACGAAAAATATTTGGAACTACTGATTCTGAAGAATGGGTTAAGGTTAAGTTAGAGGAATTAGTAATAGAAAAATTAAATAAGAGACAAGAAGAGTTAGTTATTGTATTTAATGCGGATAATCAACCATTTTTAGTCAATGGTTTTATATTGGCACGATTGATGGGAATTCCATTAAGACAGGGAATTATGGAATTACGAGAGAAAAATAGCTATGTATATTTCGGCATTTCGCAATTAAAGTTAAAGCCAGATCTAATCTCACCAATTTCTTACTGCATTGGATATGATTTAATCAAAAGGTTTGAAGAGTTCGAAGAACAACGTAAATCAAAAGTAGAACAAATAATAAAATCTAAAGAAAAAGAAGAAGAAGAAAAAAAGAAAGAAATACGTGAAAAACAGGAAATAAGTACCTTAAATTGGATAGAACGTAGAATTACAAGTTCCCTCATGAGAATAACTAGTCCTGGTATCAATCCAAATCAGTTATATTGGCAAGAAAAGGATACAAAAATTGCTACTGATAATTTAAAACTTCATAGTGAATTAAAAGGAGACCCAATAGAGCTATTTAGTCAATTTTTCCAATTTGCAGTAGAGAAAATCAATAGCTTTAATCCCGGCATTAAATTACCCGATTATGTAAATATTAAAGATATCGTAATTGAAATTACAAAAAATGTCTTGTTTAGAAGGTTAGGGGATAATCCCTCTCCAGAAGCAATGAGAAATTTACTTGATGGCGAACGATATGAAATTGGTAAACAAATTGCCCAAAGAATAGGGAAATTGTTAGATAAAGCGCTTTATTCTAAATTTAAAAGTAAACAAAGGAGTGAGTGATCATCCAAAACTCTTTCTGATTTGACATATTGATATAAATACTTTAAAAATAACAAAGATATTAAAATGATATTTATTTAATTTATTTAAAATTTATTGGATGTAGAATTATCTTATGGCTTCACTTTTTACTTGGATTAAAAAAGAACTCGTGTTTATCAAAGATTCCTTCTTAGAAATCATAAAAGGATTTATTTTATTTATATTAGCATTTTCAGGTTTAGGTATCGCAATAGTATTAAGATATTTTGGATATAATGGCACAATTATTTCTTCTCTTGGTGTTGCTACAGAATTAATAGCCTTAATTTTATGTTATTTCATGTTTAAAGGGTATGTGAAGCCAAAGGAAAAACCAGAATCCCCTAAACCAAAGGGAAAAAAACTCTAAATACTTACTCCTTAAATAAAATTTTCCCATGGTCTCTCTTCAATTCGATGAGAGATTAAATATTCTTTGACTTCAGTCAATAATATTTTTGGTTCATATTCCCAAACTTCTTCCTTATTAAAGGAAACGCATTTTACCGTCTCAATATTCAACCTAGATTTAAATAAAAAACCATACATTGCTACTTGAGGCAAAGAGAGTAAAAATTTTCCTTCTGGTTTATAATCAATTACTTTAACAACACCATTTTCAATTTGAATCAAATCAATATGCCCTGTAATGGTTTTGTATTCTTCCTTCTTCCAAATAGGAACTTCTATAGCTATTGAATCCCTATCCTTAATTAAAATGTTTTTTAAAACAGGTTCATGTCCAGGATCTCCTCCGAATCCACTTTCTCTATAACTTCTAAACAC
>JBHLKV010000002.1:29768-48015 GCA_048886305.1 Candidatus Hodarchaeota archaeon | reverse complement strand
ACTTTAATAATTTTTATGAAAAAGTAAAGAAAGAATTTAAATTCTTAAAATCTTATAAACCAAAATCATCTAAAAAAACCAGCAACGAAATTTTTCTAATTGGTTTACAGAAAATATAATTAGCTTTCTTGCAATCTTGCTTCAATTTCATCAAAATTGACATTGTATTCTTTTCCTTCTAGTGATACATCAATCCAATCTGTTAACCATTGACAATGATAGGGATTAAACTGATCTGAATTAGTTTCATTACATTTTTCTTGGAAAGGACAAATGAAACATGGTTGTCTCGCAAACATATTCCAGATAAAAGACTTCTGTTTCTTATTGATTTTAAGTTCATTAGTTTTAATATCAATTTCTTCAATTGAAGTTATACATTTTGTCCAGGAAGCATCTACTAATTCTCGTCTAAGTTTTATTTTTGATTGCATTGCCAAAACATCTAGGATTTGATCCAATTCATCTCGCTTCTTTTTACTCAATTCTAAAAGATCATCAAAATATAATTCTTTTTTTCTATTAATAATGCTTAAGATCATTATCTCATCTTTTCGTAATGTTCGGTTAAAAACTTTCATCTTTTCTTCCATTCTTTCAACTCTTCTCTCCAATTCGGATTTATCATCCGAAGAACCTTCAACTCGTTCTCTAATTCTGCATTTATGACGAGATAAATAAACGAAACTCTTTCCGCAATACTGACAAATTTCTTTTTTTCGTTTTGCCATTTTTATAAAATAAATAAGTAGTAGTTTATAAGAACAATCACAAATCTTAGGATAGATCATATTTATGATAACTTAAAAATTAATTTTTCGATTTTGAAGTAGATAATAAAAAATTTTTTAGCTAAATACATTAAATTATATTAAAATCCTTAATTAATAATTAAATGAAAATGGATCTATACAACAGCCTAAATATTAAACAAAATCAATTGATCAACGTCCCATATGCTTTAAATGATTATTACAAAAAAAGAAGTGAAAAATTAGTATTATCTTCAGGTTCAAAAAATTGGGATGAAATTTTTGGTGGAGGACTTTATACGGGTAAAAAATATTTGATTTTTGGAGCTAATAAAACAGGTAAAACCCAGATCTGCCATCAAATATGTTTTCAAGCATATCGAAAATTTTCAAAGATGTATGAAAAAATAAAAAACATTAGATTTGTTTATTATTTTGATATAGAAAATACATTTCGCCCAGAAAGAATAAGGGAAATAGCAAGAGAATTTAAATATGACTATAAAAAAGTATTAAAAAGTATCTTGGTTACTAAAATTTTAAGTAATTCTGCTTTCTTACTTACTCTAAATGATCTAGAAAACTTAATAGAAAAAAACACATATGGCGTATTGATTATTGATACCCTAAATAATCATTTTAGATCAGAACAGGGTGAAAAGAGAATTTCATATAAAAAATCAAAAGATAGATTTATAGAAATTATAAAAAAAATAAATTTGCTTACCAACACATATAATCTAATAACAATAACAACAGCACAAGTTACTCCGAACCTATTTGAAAATGCATTTATTCGAGTATTACCTGTAGGTAACCATTTCATAAATAATTATTTCTCAGAATATATATATCTAAGTCGTAAAGAAGAAGGGAAATATTATATTCATAATGTTAATTCAAGCGTAAATCCTGAGAAAAGATTATTATATAAAATTACTTCTGCTGGTATCCAAGATTATAAGATATAGCTAATTTTTATGAAATTTTCTTTTAAATTCCTCTATTGAAAGGTAATTGAATTTATTTGAAATAAATTTTGAATTTACAAAATATATCTCGTTTTTTATTAAATGCAAAATCCATTCTATTAAATCTATACCAAATTTGAGTTTTTTAATTTTGATTGCATTTCCTTCTTGATTTTCATTTATTTCCAATTTAGAATATTTGCCAATAATATTTTGAAAATCCATCCCTATTAAATATATTTCATGTTTAGGTTCTAAAAGGGTTCGTAAAAAGTAAAGGATCCTATCTCCATCTGTAAAACCTCCGGGATTAATCAAATTTTTTGATGGTTCTACTTGAGTGGTTCCAATTATATTTTTAAAAATAAGAATCTCATTTTTAAAACTCTTCAATTTTTCGATATTATCTCCATGAGCATGAATAAATAGAAACTCTGAATAGAAAAACTCTTCTTTGGTTATTCCATCTAAGTCAGTAAAGATTCCATTAATATGCAAGTTTTTATTTTTTAATAAAATCGAGGCTCCATCTGCTGCTAAATTTATACAATTTGCAAAAAACTCTGGTCCGAGGTCCTTCAGTAAAATTTCAACAGTCACTTCTAGTGATGGACCGCACCCATAGATTAATATGATATTTTTAGAGCTAAGAAGATTTTTAAAAGCAACTAAATTTAATTCCAGATCCCAATTCTTACCTTTCTTCTCTAAAATTTGAGATAAATAATCACGTGCTTTATAATCTTTTTTATGATTGAAATTAAAATGCTTAATAATTTTTAAATACCAATCTCTGAATTCTAAATAAAAATCAATTTGTTCTTTAAGAGTCAATTTTCTTTTTTTCTAATTTTTATGAATAAAAAAATTTTAAATCTTTACTATAATTAATTTAAAATATCATTAAGTTCAATATCTTTTAATAATTTTTATTAATAAATTAAAAATAAAAAAATTGTGAATAAAAAATGGCTGATGTTAAAGAGGGATATTTTTACACTAAAACCCATCAATGGTTCGATCCTGGAACTAAAAAAGTAGGTATTACCGCATATGCTGCTGAACAACTTGGAGAAATTAGTTTTGTAGATGTTGAGGGTCTTGAGGGGGCAGAATTGACTCAAGTGGAAATGTCAGGGGATGAACCAACCTCAGATCCTATTGATGCTACAGTTGAAAGCTCCAAAGCAGTAGGCGACATCTATTCTCCCGTCAGTGGAAAAGTTACTACTATTAATAACGACTTAATGGATGAGCCTGAAAAAATTAATGAAGATCCTTATGGAGCAGGCTGGTTGTATGAAATTGAACCATCAAATTGGGATGGGGAAAAAGGTAACTTACTTTCGGCAGCAGATTATCAATCATTTACAGCAGAATAATACATCTTTGATTTTTGGCACACAACTTCAAAAATTTTTTCTTTTTTTTTTAATTATCTTGATAACATATGAAAAATCTTACTAAATTCAAATTAGGATTAATCATTAATCCCATCTCGGGAATGGGTGGTTCTGTAGGATTAAAAGGTACAGACAGCATGGAAATATTAAAAAAGGCAATTAGATTAGGTGCTAAACCTAATGCTATAAATAGAACAAAAGAATTGCTGACAGAACTAGAATCAATTAAATCTAAAATAAAATTCATTACTTGTCCGGGAATAATGGGTCAAAATGTTTTAGACCAACTGAATTTTGATTATGAAATTGTTGATCACTCTATTTTTAATAACATTACGGATATTTTAGATACTAATGCAGACCATACGAAAATAGCAGCGAGGATGATGAAAAATATCGGAGATCTAAAATTATTATTATTTGTTGGAGGTGATGGAACAGCGCGTGACATCTATAGTGCTGTTAATACAAATATCCCCTGCCTTGGGATTCCTGCTGGTGTTAAAATTTATTCAAGTGTTTTTTCTTTAACCCCTAGATTAGCTAGTTATTTAATAATACAATTTTTGTGGGATGAACTGCCATTAAAAGAATCAGAGGTATTAGATATTGATGAGACTGAATATAGAAAAGGCAAATTAATCTCAAGATTATATGGATACTTACTGACACCTTTTAATCCCGATTTTTCTCAATTATCTAAGGTGGGTTCGATTGATTCAGATTTAAATCATCAAGAAAGAATTGCAAAAAGAGTTGTGGAAAATTTAGAGAAAGATACTTATTACTTAATTGGACCTGGATCCACAACTAAGGCAATAACTGACAGTTTAAAAGAAAAAAAAACAATTTTAGGTGTGGATTTACTTAAAAATGGTAAAATTATCGCAATGGATTTGAATGAGCGTGAAATTCTCAAGCATATTAAGGGTAAAAATGTTAAGATAATTATTTCTCCTATAGGAAAACAAGGTTTTATTTTTGGACGAGGTAATTTACAATTTTCACCAAAAATTTTACGTAAAGTCAGCTCAAAAAATATTATTCTTATATGTACTAAATATAAGCTCCAGAACATACCTAATCAAATTTTAAGGTTGGATACACGTGATCCAAATTTAGATCAAGAAATGAAAGGATTGTATAAAGTATTTGTTGATTATGATGAGATAAAAATCTGTAATGTAGAATGATATAAAACATAAGTACCCTTTAGCCCACATTATTATAATTAAGCAAATTATTTGGCTGTTTAATTAGAATTATTCTATATATTTTCGATTTAATAACTCGAAAATTTATTGCAAACATTTTTTATTAAAATTTCATTTTGAAATAGCACTCTTTATATTAATAAAAATTTATTGTGACTAATATATGGAAAAAAATGAGAAGAAAAAAGCGTTTAACCGTTTTGTTAAAAGCCAAATAATGATTATTGGCGTTTTATTCTGTGCTGATCAATTTTTCGGATTCATGGAACAAAATTTCTTTAATACTTACATTGAACACATTCTTGAATTGCAATATATATATATTGCTATAATGGTGAATCTATCCGCCCTTATGGGATTAATTTTTAATCTGACATGGGGTATCATCTCGGACAACACACGAAGTAGATTTGGCAGGCGAAGACCATATCTCTTATTCGGAGGTTTAACTGCCGGAGTGGCAATGATTCTTTATAGTTTTTCTCCTAATTATTTCTGGGTGATATTTTTTGATGTAATTATAATTGGGGCTGCATCTAATGCTTATTTCTCATCTGAAAGAGCATTGATTCCAGATACTGTGGATAAAGAGCAAAGAGGAAGAGCAAATGGAATCATAACGGTATTTGGAAATTTAGGGATTTTAATTGCTGTAGCTTTCTTCCTACTTGTTTATGAACTATTTGCTGTTCCAGAGTCTCCGGGTTCAACTGAAAATGTGTTAACGATAGAGGGATACTTCTTCATTTTAACCTCAGGTGGAGCTTTCTTCATATTTGTAGGTTTATTAGGGTTTTTCAAAATTAAAGAAAAGTCCGTTGATACTTTACCCCCAAAGAAGAAATTTGGTGAAGATCTTAAATTATTATTTAACCGACAAACAGTTGTAGAAAATAAAGACTTTTTTCGAATGATAGGGGCTTATATCGTCTTTAAAACAGGTATTAACTTAGTATTACCATACCTTTTTAATTTCTTGTTTGATCTTGGCCTGACAACGCTGGAATTATTATTAGGAATTGCTGTTGGATTTCCTATTTTAGTAATATCGACTCTCTTTATGGGTAGAATTTCTGATAAGCATGGCAGAAAAAAATTTATTCCGATTTTTATACTCATAACAAGTATAGGATTTTTTACAATGTTTTTTGTCAAAGATCCAGCTACAGATACTGTGAATTTAGGTTTATTTATCTTTTCATTACCATTTATTTTAGTGGGAATCCTTGGCTTAACAGCACCTTTAGATGCCTGGAGTCAGGATTTGTTACCTGAGCATATGCGCGGAAAATTTGGTGGCATTTATAACTTAATGTGGGTAATTTCTCAATTAATTGGAAGTACTGCAGGAGGGATAATAGGAGATACTATTGGTCTTGAATGGATCTTTATTTTTGGTGCAATTGTATTGATTGGTTCAATCCCATTTTTCTTAAAAGTTAAAGATACCTTAAAATCTGAATAGGAGAATCTACATTTTTTTTTACTTTTTTTTAATAAACAATGAACTTAAAGAGAAAATTTATTTTCTTTGAGGCTCAACGATAATTTTAATCCACTTTTCTCTATCATAAAATCGAAAAGCGTCAATTGTTTCTTCTAAAGTGATTCTTTTAGTGATTAAACTATTTAAATCAAGTTTTTTACTGGCAATCAAGTTTAATGCGTCATCCCAGTAATCTTTATCTGCTTTAGAGTTAACCATTGCTTCGGGATATACTAACTCAACACCTTTTTTCCTACAATTCACATAGGGAATATATTGCATCTTCTGTGCTCCAAATACTATTACTCTATAACCTGATTTCACTAAACTAATCGCATCAAGCAAAGTATCATTATGACCCACCATTTCAAAAACAGCATGAGCTTCACCAAACTCTTTTTTAATTTGATCAACTACCGTTTTATCTCCATAATTTGGACGAGTATAAACATTAGGATCGAATACAAATGCACCCCATTTTTTTGCATGATTCCTTTTATGGTGATAAGGTTCTGAGGCTGCTACTGCTATACCATTATTCAAGAGAATTTGGGTTAATATTAAGCCAATAGGACCCAAACCTAAAACTATTGCCTTCTTATCTCCTTCGATTCTTTCAAATTCTGCTCTTTCATAACAATTTATCGCACACCCTACAGCATCTGCAAACGAAATCTCATCCATAGACAAATCATTGCGAACAAGTGGTAAAGCTCCAGAAAATTCGTCTTTTCCATGTCCAACTACATTAACGTGAGTTGTATATTCTGCATAACCTTGACCCATTCTTGCTAAATGATCTCCTTCTGAAATTCCTTCTATATCCTTCCCAACCTCTACAGCTATTGCTCCTGTTTCATGACCATGTCCACCCGGTTCATCAGCTACAATCCAGTGATCTCCTTCAAAGATTCCAACATCACTACCACATATCCCTACAGAATGTATTTCTGCTAAAACCTCGTTTGGACGAGGTTTAGGTATCTCTACTTCTATTAATTTGACGACCCAAGGTTCTGGAAACAATAGAGCTTTCATTTTTTCTTTCATATAGATTTTCCTCGTTATTCTTTATCTCCCTCTAATTCCATCAATTAACATTTTTAATAGTGTCAATACACCTAATCTAGAAACCATACTTTTTGTTGGTATTTTTTCGGGATGATTTGGATCAAAATCTTTATTTATTTCTCTAACCCATTCCATATAATTCATATTCATCAACTTCTCAATATCATATTCTATCTTCAATTTTTCCGCAATTTTACCATATTTAGAATAATTGTTTATCAATTCTGGATTATCCTTATTTCCAATTATTATTAATGGAGGTAATGATATATGGTCTGCAAAGGATTGAATAGGTAAAGGGGGCTTATCTCCGTTATATGGTATTATAATAAGTTCAAAATTTATCTCTTTGTTACTAAAAGTTGGCGCTGTAGAATGATCTGTTCCTAAGAAGACTTTTTTGGTGATTTTTTCTGCATGTCCAGATCCCTCCGTCCAATAACGGAGAAGCTTCCCATAATATGTGCCGAAAGGATTGATTCGTACTTGTTGACCCTTCTTTTTACTATCTCCAAATCCCTTGTCTCTTATTTTAATTGGAGAGAATGCAAAATTTGCAGATTTTAATGAATTAAAACCCACTAAGATTCCTCTATTTAAATCAGATATCGCCATCCAACCGTCAGAAATATTGGCAACCAAACAATCAATATCAGCATTTCTAGAATCTACCTTTTTCATGTCAAGATCGAAATAAGAAACATGTCCAAAGAAGTTTTTTTTCCAGATCCTTAACGCTCTTCCATTCCCAATGAGATTTGGTCTAATTTCACATGGAGAAATTTCTTGCCATCTTTTGTCATAGCTTTCTCTGACATAAGAAGTACCATCAACGCTACATGATTCACCCTTGATATCACATAAATTCATTGAAACATTAACAAAAAGTACTGGGATATTTGAATATAGAGTTAATACTTTTTTACAATTAATATATTCTCCCTTTATGATTTCAAATTTACTTAATATCTCAAGTGAGGCAGAAAAGCCATCACTTCCATCCCTTAATATATTGATTATATCAATTTTAGAATTAATCTTATTTCCTAATTTACCAAAAGTAATTGAAGATTCCAAAAATCTAGAGCATCCTATGATTTCATCATCATATTTGAAATTATTCATTTTTCCATTTTGATCGAATTCAATTGAAATCATTTCATTTTTCAAAATGGCTTTATTTGCAATTAAACGACTTTTTTCAGGCTCTACAGAAATTGGTGAATTTGATAATGATAATTTTAAAGAGAGAAAGTCTTTTTCTTTAAAATTATCAACATTAATAAATCCTTCAAGAGTTAAATCAGAAGCAAAAATATCCTGATATAATTTAAAACGAATTTCATTATTATTAGAATCATTAGAACTTAAAATGAGATTTTTATTATCTTCCACAACACTATTAGATAAATCTCTTGGAACCCTTGTTTTTATAAACAATGGGAACTTCACCTTCACTTTTTCACTTTTAGAAATACCCCTGTTAATTATGGGATTTAAAAATAAGAAATAATCTAGAGAATTTATATGATTATAATATGTTTTTAGCATTTCATCAATAGAAATTAACGCAGCTTTATGAGCCGCTTCAAATGCTTTTAATCCATATCGCATCGCTGTTTTGGTCCGATGTGGATGTTGGAAAGGCATTGACATCCCAAAGTTAGTTGTCGATGCAAATAATAATTTATTTCGAAGATATGTTTCTTGTTTATCATTTTCACCTCTAAGTATGTTTTTTATTTTTAGATCTTGATCATCTCCAAGGTTTTGAGATTTTAATGTATCAGAGATGCATTTTAACCATCTTGCTCTCTGTGCCACTGTCCAAAATTTGGTATTATCATACTTTTGAGCCCAATTGTAAAAACCATTCCAGTTTCCATCAGCTACATCCGGATATAATGTCCTTTCACCATTACAATTTAACTTAGGTATTAGGTCAATTAAATTAGCAAATTCCACATATTCTAATTCATCAACAACTTCAGCAAATTCATTTAATCCTCTGGTTTTTGGCATCCATTGAATGAACTTAGGGAGTTTATGACCAATCCAATCATTATAATCCATATCATAATTAAAAAACAAAAGTGCGTGTTCATTAATTTTATCTTGCTCCTGCATTTTTCTTATTATCTTAAACCATCTTTTTATAGAAAAGAAGTCAATAACGTCCCCAAACCCATAAGTTGGAATTAAGATGGTGGAAGCTTTTGAGATTGATGAATTAAGTTTAATTAGTCCATATCTTTGATTTGGCTCTAATCTAGGATATAAAAATGGTCTAAGAGTGTCAAATGGGTACATAGAATAATACAAACAAATCCCTTTAACATCTAATTTGTTATATAATTCAATCATCCCTTGAGTAAACATACATTCCTGAGTACGAACATATGGGGCGATTCTTCCAGAGAATAATTGATTTAAACCAATGCCCATTGAATTTTCTAGATACCATTGATGTTGCTTGATAAACTCTTCAGTATCCAATATGGGTTGGGCAACATTGCCCCAAGACCCTATTAAAACTTCATCCTTGCCCTTTTTACATCTTTCTATCACTCTATCGAGGATTTCACGTTGATATTCCTTTTGCAATTGGATGGACCAGAATGTGTCAGCATAATCCCATGTAACTCGCATATCCCCAAATGAATATCCCATATCTTCAATTTCATCCAATTTTTCTACTATTGCCCTCATTTGTTTAAGATCCTTGCCAAATCCAGTTATACCGCGTGAATCTCCTCTATATGAATGATAATAATTGATATGAGGAGATATAATAAAGTATATTTTCTTTTCCTTTAGATTCAATATATTGATTCTCTTTCTGATTTAATTAACTTAAATAAATTAATGGTTAATTGAAAAATTATTGATAAGTAAAAATTTAGATATTAGTTCAAGGGTCAGATTATAATCATATAATTATGGTTCATCTATCGTGCCCATTTTCACCCCAATCATATATTGGAGTATTATAAATGTAACAACAACCATGATTATACCGATTGCCAGAATTCTTAGAGCTAAACTTTTATTATAGACGTGTTTGGATGCTTGATATAAAAACACAAATCCTATTGAGCAAAAAAACATCAGCATAGAAGCTACTATACCCTCTATTATAAAACTTTCATAGAGATCTGGGTAAAGAAAAATCGGATTATCACTATTTGGATCAGATCCTAGTGCTGGGGGGTTTCTGATTGATAAATAAATAACTCCTGTCTGAAGAATAAATAATATTATGTATACTACCACAATACTCAAATATCTTGATGGCATAGGTAAAGAAACCCTAGGAGTTCTAAATTTTGGAAAATTGATTTTAGGCTTTCTCAACAATTTTCCTGGAATCCAAGGAGTTTTTCTTCTTATTCTTTCTAATACTGTTTCGGAGCCTATGACTTCTTCTTTTTTAATTTTTTTTTTTGAAACTGATTGCTTCTGCATAATAAACTATGAATAGATTATTTATTTAAATTTATTAATTTTTTCAAATGATACAAAAAAAGTCAGAATATCTTAATCTAATTTCTCGAATAAATTAATTAGAAAATTCCAGATTCTTTCAACAGATTTTACTTGTAATCGCTCATCTGGAGAATGAGCACCTTTATTGTTAGGTCCTAATGAAATCATTTCCATTTTAGGAAAATGTTTCTTCAAAATGCCACATTCTAAACCAGCATGAATTGCTTTAATATGAACGTCTTTTTTAAATATTTTTTTATAAGCATCTTTGGATAATGCCAATAGTTTGGAATCAAAATCAGGGGTCCATCCAGGATAATCACTGTCTATAATAATTTCAGTTTTAAAATTAGATAATTTAAATAAGGTCTTCAATCGTTCCCAATTTACATATTTGAAGTATTCACTCATGCTTCTTTGATGAAATATGATTTCAATAAGATTATTTTTAGTATTTAATATCGCAAAATTTGTTGAAGTAAATACGAGGTCTTTGATTCTAGGATGCATCAAATGAGGACCATTAGGGACTAAATATAAGATATTTAAGAGTTTTTCCTGAAAATTATTTGAAAAAACCTTATTATCAATAAAGTTTTCTATCTTGTTTATGATAACTTCCATTTTTGGTTCAATGCCATCAAAAACAATTTTTATTTCTTTAAAAAGCTCCTTAATATAAGTGTTTATTTCTGAAAAATTCTCCCTCTTTATTAATAACATAGCATTAGATTCTCTGGGTATAGCATTATTCCTATTTCCTCCATCTATAGATACGATATGAATTGGAAATTTATCATTCAATTTCCAAAGAATTTGACTCATTATTTTTAGAGCATTAGCTCGCCCTAAATGAATATCAGCTCCTGAATGTCCTCCTAATAAACCAGTTATAAAAATCTTTATAGGAATTAGGCGATCTTCACTCTGACTTATATCAGATATTTCTTTCTTAATATTAAAGATAGTAACTATACCTCCTGCGCATCCTACTGTAAAAGCATTATCTTCTTCTGAATCGATATTTACCAGATAATCTCCTTCTATTAAATCTGTGTCTATCTTAAAAGCACCCTTTAGACCTACTTCTTCATCAACAGTAAATAATAGTTCAAAACTTAACGATTCAAACTCTAAGTCCTTCTTGTAAATTTTTTTCATCAGAGTTAATAAATAAGAAATTCCAACACCATTGTCGGCGCCTAAAGTGGTTCCTTCAGCAGTAACCCATATTTCGTCGTTAATGTTTATTGTTTTTAACTTTAATGGATCTTTAGTAAAATCATGGGAAGTAGCTTCATTTTTTTCACAAACCATATCCATATGACACTGTAAAATAATTCGGTGTCGTTCTTTAGATATTGATGGAATTCTAACCACTAAATTTCCTACTTTATCAACTTTTGTATTGAACCCTAATTTGTCCGCTTGATTTTTGATATAGACTCGTATTTCATCTTCATTACCCGAACATCGAGGAATTTTAGATATTTCTTCAAAATAATCCCAAAATTCATATGGTTGACCTAACTCTTTTAATATTGACAATTTATTCACTTCCTATACAAAAATATATATTAACTTATTTATATTAATTATAAAATAACACTAGATTCCTTTTAACTTTATTTAAAGGCAAGTAAAATGAGCTGGAAAGATTTATATTCAGAAGTAAAAAAACGAAAAATGGAGGCATTGAATAAAAAGGATGTAGTAGAAGCTGTGGAAAAAAACGGAAAGATTCTAGCTGTAAGTGGAAAATATGAGAAACCTAAAAAAGTTATTGAATACATGTATGCTTTTCAAAAGCAAGTAATAAAAGAAAACGAGATTATGAAAGTTGATTTATCTCAATATGATGTATTACTTATAGGATGTCCAGGAAGTGATATTCCTTATTCTGCTCATCCCAAAGTTAAAAATTTTGTTGCAAATGGTGGATGGTTAATTACAACTGATTGGGCCATTCGAAGTATTGTTGAAAATATTTTTCCAGGTTATATCAGATGGAATGGTGCTAAAACTGCTGAAGCTGTTGTGGCTTGTCAAATAATTGAACCAAATCATCCTTTTCTAGAAGGAGTGATAAGTGAAATACAACAGAGTAAATGGGAGAAAAAAGCATCAAAAAATACTAAAAAGCAAGAGTTTAGATGGTGGCTTGAAACTCGCTCCTTTCCCATACAAATTATAAACCATCAAGCTGTTAAAGTTTTAATTGGTTCATGGGAGATTCAAAAAAAATGGGGAGAAGCACCTGTGTTAGTTGAATTCGATTATGGTAAAGCAGGTGGAAAAATTATTCATATGATTAGCCACACACATTTACAAAAAGGAGGAGCTAAAGGAAAATATGCTTCTGCATTAATTCTAACAAATATCTTAGATGAAAAAATATCTAAAAAAATGGGAATAACAAAGAAACCTACTTCTGGATACGTTTCGGATTGGGAAAGCGTGCAATCTCAACCTCAACAACCTTTAGAAGACCAATGGGTTTCAGTTTCCCAACAAGAAAACTATGTAACACCAAATACTATTGGAGGAGGATTAACAGAAACTTCTCAAATTGAAGAAGCAGACGTCAATAGTAATAACTTTTCTTTTACGGCTAAATGTGCATATTGTGGATATGATTTTATAGAATACTCAGGCAAAATCTATATGTGTCAAGCATGCAGGGTCCCTTATCATGAAAACTGCATAAATACACAGATAAATGAAGGAACGTGTAAAAATTGTGGTAGAATACTATTATGGTAAGTGAATTACATCTTGTATCCAATACTTAAAGAAAAAAAAGAGAAAAATTCTTAATTTAAAATTAGTTTTCGATTATTTCTATTGCTTCTTCCGGGCATTGGGTTTCGCATGCCCTACAACCTACGCAATCTTCACGATTTTCTTCGATAATATTTACTTTACCGCCCTCTGGTTCGCCAAAACATTCTGAAGGGCATACTTCGTAGCATGTTCCACAGCCGGTACAGGCATCCATATCAATCTTTATATCGAAACTCATGACTTAATAACACTTTTTTTTTGGTGATTTTTAGTATTCTAATATTTAATTTTTTTAAAATAATTCTATATTTGAAAATAATATAAAAAATTTAAATTTCGTTTTTATTAAGAAAAATTATCAATTAGGTATTTTTTTTCAAATTAAAGCAATAGATTAATATTTAAATGGAAATCAATCTTGAAAGTAAAAGAACTCTGGAGAGTTAAATATAATGACCCAATTTTAGGAATTGAGTTTGGTGATATTAATAATAATAGTCATAAAGAAGTAATTGCTTACACTAAAACTGGAAAAATTTTAATCATTTCTTTAAAAGGAAAATTGTTACGTGAAGAACAAATTACCGAAAATAGTTCAATTTGGCAAGCACATATCTGTGATATTAATAATGATGGAAAAAAAGAAATTATCTTGATTGGAATAGATGGTGTATTAAGAATTTTTGGCTGTGATTTAACTTATAATTTAAGTCTCCGCTGGTCACACCAATTTGGAGCCTCAATAAGTGGAGTACTTATCGATGATATAAATAATGATGGGTTAGACAATGTAATTGCATTCTCATTAGATAAAACTATTAGAGTGTTAAATCCATTAGATGGTAGTTTAGTTTGGGGACAAGTTTTTAAAGATGGTATTGAAGCTGCAATCATTTGGTCTGAAATTATTGGAGTTAAAAATAAAGAATTAATAGCTTGTGGAAATGATGGTACTGTTAGAGCATTCAACGGTAAAAGTGGAGAATTGAGTTGGTTTAAACAGTTCTCTGATAAAATACGTTGTATTACTAATTTAAAATCAAATTTAGGGAATCTAGTGATATGTGGGGGAGATGATAAACTTCTGCATTTCATTGATATAAACTTACATGAAGAAATTAAATCTATGGAATTTAATGATTATGTATGGAATTGTAAGTCTTTCCCTTCTGGTGTTTACAATAAATTGTTGGTTAGTACTTATTCATTCGCGTATTTAAATAACTCAAATCCAGATAAAAAAAATTTTTTCACTTCAAAATTAGTCTATTTTGATGAATCTTTAAAGCAAAAATGGGAATTAAAAAATAAAAATATCGAAACCATACATATTGTTAAAAGAAATAAAAGAAATTTAATATTCTTAGGAACCACTATAGGTGAACTGATTATTGTTGATGAAATTACCGGCAAAATCTTACTCAATATAAAATATAAATCGTGTTTGAATGATATTAAATATTGTTTAAATCTAAACTATGTAATTATTTGCCATGATAATGGAACAATATTTGCTTATTTTTTAGAAGAATCCTAACATCATAATGATAAAGGAAAGAATGAATACTTAATCAAATGAATAGTAAACAATACCAAATCTTAAAGATTTAAATTTAAAAAATAAAAAAAATAAAATTTTGTTATATTTTATTCCTCTCTCTCTTCTTCTGCTGCCAATTCCTCTTCCAGCTCTTCCAATGGGACTGGTGCTGGAGTGGTCAGCATGCTATAACCTATCCAAATTGCTATGATAGAGATTAAGATCACAAGCAGCCAAAGAGGAGCTACGACAAACATCTTCCAATCTAGCCAATCTATATCAAATAGCCGTGTCCATTTATCCCAATCAGGATCCTGGGGCCAGAATCCTGGGCCATAATCATATAATAAGTCAATAATTGAACCCATTGTGTAGACAACAGCGATTAGGATACCAACAAGCATTACTATAGCTCCTATTACTTTATCTTTTGCTATAGTGGTTCAACTCCTTAATTCATTTTTATTTATTTAATTTTAAATTAATTTAAAGCAAGTTTTGCTTAATATAAAATTTAAAAATTTATTTAATTAAAACCATTCGATCATTACTATTCGATCATAAATAAACTATTATGATGATCCATACTTAGACTATATTGAAATAATAAAAATCTTAATAGAATCTAAATATTGTATTAATAGAATGTCTAGAAAAAATGGTTATGTACTTATAATTGGCTCAAGTAATATGGATCTAAATATTTATTCTAAGCGATTTCCAAATCCGGGTGAAACTGTTACTGGTGGGAGATTTGAACAATTTTTAGGTGGCAAAGGAGCTAATCAGGCAGTTGCTTCCGTTAGATCTGGGGCAAGTACCATTTTTATTGGAAAAATAGGAATTGATCCTTTTGGTGAACAAATGATATCGCAATTGACTGCTGAGGGTGTTAATACAGAACATATTTTTAGAGATCCACAAGAACATAGCGGTGTAGCGTTTATAATTATTGATGAGAATGGTGAAAATATGATAAGTGTAGCTCCAGGAGCAAATTTCAATTTAACTTCAGAAGAAATCAAATCAAAAGCAAATATAATTCGAAATGCCAAATCCTTAGTGGTTCAAATGGAGATTCCGATTGAAACTATTGCTGAAATATTTAACATAGCTTCTGAAGGTAATGTAATAAAAATATTAAATCCTGCCCCATTAAAGCCCATCCCTATCAATATTTTAAAGAATATAGATATAATCATCCCTAATGAAGGAGAATTATTTCGCTTATATTCACTCTTAGAGTTAAAAGGTCTATCTAGTGAAGGAAATCAAAAAATTCTTCAGGCTTCTAAAGATTTATGTAATTTAGGTCTAAAAATTATCATAACTACACTTGGGAAAAAAGGTTGTGTAATCTATGATAGAAAAGAAGATAAGTTTATTCATATTTCAGCTCATAAAGTTAAGGCAGTAGATACTGTTGGAGCGGGAGATTGTTTCATTGGAGTTTTAGCAAGTAAATTGAGTAAAGGTGAAACAATTGTTAAAGCAGTTAAGTACGCAACAGTAGCAGCGTCTATTGCTGTCACTAGAAAAGGAGCTCAAGATTCAATGCCCTATATAAACGAAATTGAAGAAAAAATAAAAAAATTGAATAATAATGTTTATTAAGGAGAGATTTATTGTGATGGATGAAATAATCTTCCCAGAAAGAGGTACATCATTGAGGAAAAATGGTTTTCAAGAAATAAGAATCTCCTTTAAGAAAAAAACCACTAAAAATGTGTATATTATTAATGGTTCAACCTTTATTACTGAAAATAATTTGAATTCTATTTTAATAATAAAACCAGAAAATCACTATATGATCATTAATAAAGAAGATTATCCTATTGAGATCAGCTATAATAGGGATATATCTAATCACCAAATTATTTATGATCCCTATAAATATGAGAATTCGGAAAAAAAAGATCTTGAAGCTGAATTTTTTAAAAGGATCTATAAAATTCCTAAAGGATATACTGATACACTTCCTAAGTGGTACAGTTTTAAATTTACATATCCAAACTATAATTTGATTTTTGTTAGACCTGAATTTGGACTATCAATCCAAATTCATAGGTATAGGAATGAAGAATGGGAAATTTTAGATGGTAATCCAATTATTCTAAATGCAAAATCGGTTTATTATAATGTAAAAAGTGGTACTAAATTCAAAATTCCTATAAACACATTTCATACAGTTATTAATCCAAATGAAAAAAAGTATGTTATTTTAAAAGAGCAATGGAGTGGAAAATTTAACGAGGAAGACATTTCAAGAGTCTTTAATCCCAATAATTATCATTAATTATTTTGCGCATTTTGAAAAATAACAACTAAAATATTCGATAAAATTTAAGGTTTAAAGATAACTCTTTCAAATGCGCATCTAAGATTTATAAGTTTTATGTTTTTTCTTAGATTTATATCTCTTTTTAATAAAATTAAAATTTGATATATTACTTAAAAGCTTACCGTATTGAATAAAATTATAATAAAAATTACATAATATAATAAATGGAACAAGCAGATTGGTTTAAAAATGGCTCCAGATGAAGAGTTTGATGAAGGAAAATTGGAAGAAAATGAAAAAGAAGATATCTTTGACGAAGAAATTGAGGAAGAGTTAGAAGAGGAGTTAGATTTAGAAGAAGAAAGAAGGAAATTGCAATTCCAATATCGAGGTTATACTCTAGAAGAATTAAAGAAGATGAACATGGACCAATTTATCCAATTATTACCTGCAAGAGCACGACGATCATTACGTAGAGGACTTCCTCCTAGACAAAAAAAACTACTCGAGAGATTAAGAAGGGCTTACCGAGCTAAAAAAAGAGGTAAAGATTTAATTACAAGAACACACGTACGCGATATGATTGTTTTTCCTGAAATGTGCGGACTTAAAATTGGAGTTTACAATGGAAAAGATTTTGAAATAGTGGAAATCCTACCTGATATGATTGGACATTATCTTGGAGAATTTTCATTAACAAGAAGGCGAGTTCAGCATGGAAGTCCGGGAATAGGAGCCACACGTTCAAGCAAATATGTTCCCTTAAAATAAGAAGGATGATATTAAATGCCTAATTGGGGTTATTCATTCATAGAACAGAAATATGATGCCGAAAGATTGGCAAAAGCAGCAGGTAGAGATCTAAGAATCAAACCAAAACAAGCTAGAGAAATCTGTGCTGTAATCAAAGGTATGAAGATCGATCAAGCTAAGAAATATTTAGAAAATGTAATTCAATTAAAGCAATCGGTCCCTTTCAGAAGACATAAGAAAAAACTTGCCCATAAAAAAGATTTAAAACAATTTAAATGGTACGCTGGAAAATATCCTCAGAAAGCAGCAGCTAGGATCTACGAGATTCTAGCATCTGTTGAATCAAATGCTGAATATAAAGGTTTAGACACAGAATTATGCAGAATAATCCATGCAGCAACACAAAGGGGAAGAATAATAAAAAGGTATATACCGCGAGCTCAAGGTCGATCAACTGCTAAATTTAAACATTTAAGTCATGTTGAAATTGTAATCTATGAATTTCC
>JBHLKV010000002.1:0-29668 GCA_048886305.1 Candidatus Hodarchaeota archaeon | reverse complement strand
ATGGCTGAAAGGCTAGCATACAGTCTTGATCGAGGAAGGCATTACCGAAGGGCAGGTTATTATATACTTAGAAAAGTAATGGATGCGGGTGCGAAAGGTGTAGAAATAATTATATCTGGTAAAGTGACTTCACAACGCGCACGCACACAAATATTTCGCGCTGGAACGATGTCAAAATCGGGACAACCAGCTCAAGAAGGAGTGGATAAGGGAGTTGCTCAATGTATACAAAAATCAGGAGTTTTGGGTGTAATAGTAAAAGTAATGAGAGCCGATACTAAAATGGGAGACGACATTACAATTAAAGAAGAACTACTTGCACAAGCTCAGGCAAAAAAGGCAGCAGAATTAACCAAAACAAGAGTAGAGAAAAAATTGAAAAAAGACTATGAAATGGTGGAAGAAGAGGGAGTTCTAAGTGAAGAAGATAAAGCATTGCTCGATGAAGTGGATGAAGAAGATATTTCTGAGATTTCTCTGGAACCAGATAAAAAGGAATAAAAAAAATAATCAAAATAATAATACAAAATTGTGGTAAGATATGGATATCATAACAGCCAAGAAAGTTCGAGAGATGGATGAACGGGAAAGAGAAAGAGCACTAATTGATTTAAGAGAACAATTAATGATGCTATATTCATCGCAAACTGGTGGTGGGCTTTCTGATAATCCTGCAAAAGCAAAAATGTTAAGAAAACAAATAGCTAGAATACTGACAGTTATAAATGAAGAAAAATGACCATCAATCTAAAATATCTAATATATCATGACTTAATTGGTTTGTATGCATATATTAAACCCAAATCAAAACCAAACAACGCAGATTTTTCCGATGTTGGTGTTGTAATTGATGAAACAAGAAATATGTTAATAACACAAAAAAATAATGTAATTAAAAAATTTATTAAAAAAGATCATATATTTAGGTTTAAAATACTGGATGGAATGTTGGAAGTGAATGGATCTAAGATTGTTGGAATTCCAGTAAATAGATTAAGAAGTTTAAAAAAGAGAAAAAGGTTGAAGAAATAAAATGAGTGCAAGAAATATTGGAATTCCTGGAGTAAATCCTCCTAAAGTAAGCGAATGTAATGATAAATGTTGTCCATTTCATGGTATTACTCGTATAAGAGGAAAAATTACCAAAGGAGTTATTGTAAGCAAAAAATCTAAAAATACTGTAATTATAAGACAAGATTATCTTCAATTTGTAAGAAAATATCAACGTTATGAACGTCGTAATTCACGACTTGCATGTCATTTACCAGAATGTTTAAATAACGAGGTTCAGATTGGTGATATGGTAAGAGTTGGTGAATCTCGTAAAATATCAAAAACCAAATCATTTATTGTATTAGAAAAACTCTCAAGTACGGCGGTATAAATGGGAACAAGAAGAAAACTAGGTCGTAAAAGAGTCGTTAAGCCAAGAACGAGTTATGGGTTATGCAATGGTTCAAGAATTCTCATTACGGATAATTCTGGAGCGAAAATTGCTCAAATTATTAATGTCGACCATAGTAAAACAAGATTAAGAAGATTACCTAAAGCAACCGTTGGGAGTGTTTGTACGGTTACAATTAAGAAGGGAAAACCAGAACTGCGTGGAAATATTTTAAAAGCTGTTATCGTGCGACAGAGAATGATTTATAGACGCTTAGATGGAACACGATTGTGTTTTGAAGATAATGCAGGAGTTTTAATATCTAAAGAAGGTGATCCTAAAGGTACAGAGATTAGAGGACCAATTGCAAGAGAAGCGGCAGAAATGTTTCCTAGGTTAGCATCAATATCATCATTAATAATATAAAAATCAACAAGGAGTGTTAAGAATATGAAAGTAACATCAAAAAAACCTGGAAAACAACGAAAAAGGTTGTATAATTATAGAAACCATCAACGATCGAAATTATTATCTACTAGAGTAGCTGATTTTCTTAGAGATGAGTATGGTATAAAACGACTTCCTCTTAGAGTAGATGATCAGGTTAGGATTACTCGTGGAGAGTTTAAAGATTTTGAGGGTACTGTGCTTGAGATTACAAAAGATCAGAGAGCCAAAATTAAAGAAGCTCAATTTGAGAAAACCGATGGGACGGCATTCAATCCTCCAATACATATATCGAATTTAGTCATAACAAAATTTACTAAAGAAAAGAAAATGGATCCTTGGCGTGCTAAAATAATTGAGAGAAAAGCCTTATATGGATTTTGGGAGGAGGAATTAACTGCTCCGAAAAAAGAGAAGGAGGGAGAAAAGGAATCATGACTCGTCATGGAGAACAGAAAACGTTAAAAAGATTAAATACTCCAGCATTCTTACAAATTAAAAGAAAACATGGTAAATTTTTCATAAAATCATCACCAGGACCTCATCCAAGAAACTTTTGTTTACCACTTCTCCATATAATAAGAGATCTTCTTAAAATAGTAGATAATTATAGAGAAGCAAAAAAAATTATTGGATTAGGATACTTTAAAGTTGATGGAAAAGTTGTCAAAGATTATACATTTCCGGTTGGATTAATGGATGTTCTTTCTATTGAAAAAATGAATAAACATTTTCGTATTTTACCAGATTCTCACTATGGTTTAATACTACATGAAATTAAAGAAGAGGAAAGTCTATATAAATTATGCCGAATAATCCAGAAAACAATTATTAAAGGAGGTCATATTCAGTTAAATCTTCATGATGGAAGAAATATACTAGTAAAGGTTAATGATCCGAAAAATCCTAAAGAGGATGTTTATAAAAGAATGGATGTCTTAAAAATTTCTATCCCCGAGCAAGAAGTTATTAAAGTTTTAAAATTTAAAGAGAATAATTTAGCAATTATTATGTCAGGAAAAAATATCGGGCAAATTGGAAAAATATTAAATATTACTAAAAGATTTGGTCCCAAAGCAAGTACGGTTTCCATTGAACATAACGGAAGTCATACAGAAACCTTATATGATTATACATTTATTATTGGTGAAGATCAGCCTGAAATTAATTTACCAAATATAGAAAATTAATATAATATTATGTGATTTTAAATGTCAACCAAAACCAAAAAACCAAACCAAAAAGCTCAGCTAAAACAATATGAGAAAATATGGGAAAACCCTATGAAACGACCATATTTAGAAAAACTAGTTCTAAATATAGGAGTTGGAGCTGGAGGTGAGGAGTTAGAACGAGCAGTATCAATATTAGAATCAATTACGGGTAAAAAGGCAATTAAAACTATATCTAAAAAAAATATTAAAGAATTTAATTTAAGAAAAGGTCGTCCAATAGGATCAAAAATAACAGTTAGGGGTAAAGAGGCAGAAAAATTACTAAAAAGACTAGTAATAGTTACAAATAATAAAATTTTGAGGAAAAGTTTTGATAATTATGGAAATTTTGGTTTTGGAATAAAAGAACATATCTCCATTCCAGGAATAGAATATGAGAGTACATTAGGTATTTGGGGTCTTGATGTTTGTGGTAGAATAATAAGACCAGGAATTCGTGTAAAATATAGAAGGAAAAATCGAGCAAAAATCCCAAAGCATCATTATGTTTCACGTGAAGAGGCTCAATTTTTTCTAGAAAAAAATTTTGGATTGAAAATCGTCAAAGTGTTAGATCTTGAATTTATATAAGTAAAGGTGAAGAAATATTCCACAAGGTAAAAGCTATGGTAAAGGTCAGCGAGAGTGTAGAAGATGCCATACTCATAGAGGAGTGATTCGAAGATATGGATTGTACATTTGTCGTAGATGTTTTTTTGAAATAGGGAAGGAAATTGGATTCAAGAGGTATGAATAGAAGAGGTAATAAAAAAATGACAAATACATTAGCAGATTCGATGAATATGATCAAAAATGCGGAAAAAGCGCGGAAAAATACAGTTGTAATTAGTCCTGCTTCTAAGATTCTGCAACAAGTTCTAAGAATATTCCAAAAATATGCATATATCGGAGAATTTGAGAGATATGAAGATGGACGACAAGGAAAATTCAAAATTGCATTATTAGGAAAAATTAATTATTGTGCTGGATTAATACGACTAAATTATAAAACTTCTCAATTTGAAACATTAGAAAGAAAACTTTTACCTGCTCCTGGATTTGGATTAATTATTCTCACAACCAATCAAGGTATTATGACAATGAGAGAAGCACAAGAAAAAAAGATTGGTGGTCACACTTTATGCTATATTTATTAAATCAATTAAGAGGTTACTAAAAAATGGTTAAACTAGCTTTCTTTAAAGAAGAATTGGAGATTCCCAAGGGAGTAACAGTTTTATTAGAAGGTGGTCACCAAATTAGAGTGAAAGGTCCTCATGGAAATATTATAAAAGACTTTTCTCATGTAAGAGGTATTAATGTTGCAATAAAGGATAATACAATATATTTTTCAACAAATTTTCCAAAGCGTGAAACCCTAGCATTAATTAAAACGATTGTAAGTCTTGTTAATAATTTAATTAAGGGAGTTCAAACCAACTATAAATATGTATGTAAAGTAGCTTATTCCCATTTTCCTTGTACGGTAGAAGTTAAAACTGATAAAAAAGAGGTGCATATTGTAAATTTTCTTGGAGAAAGAGCTCCGAGAGTTACAAATTATCTCGATAACGTTAAAGTAGAAGTTGAAGGAGATGATGTATATCTTATTGGACCAGATAAAGAAAGTTTAGGCCAAGTAGCCGCAAATATCAAACGAGCTTGTCGGATACGAAAGAAGGATCCACGTGTTTTTCAAGATGGAGTTTATTTATATAGAAAAATGCATGGAGATGAAATTTTATGGCAAATAAAATAAGGTGTCATTCATGGTAGAAAACAAAAGATTAATGGAACTTCGGGAAAAAATTAGTAAGAAAAGACCTATTTTTAACCGAGTAGAATCTTGGCGATATAAAAGGGTAAAAAAATCATGGAGAAAAGCAAGAGGTATAGATTCAAAAACGCGCAAAAAGACAAAATCAGGTGTTAAATCCCCAACAATTGGTTATAGAGGACCAAAAAAGGTTAGAGGGTTACACCCCTCGGGATATGAAGAGGTAAGAATTGCTTCAACTAATGATCTTCAAAATTTAAGTAGAAAAAAGCATGTAGTTAAAATTTCGGGGAAGTTAGGCGCAAAAAAAAGGATTTCTCTAATTGATTTTTGTCAGAAGAGGGGTTTTAAAATTTTGAATCTTGGTATATCCCAAAAGGAGATTGAAGCTTTAGAAGCAATGGTTAGAAGTCCAATTTCTGAATTAGATGATGAAGAATTGATTGATGTTGATGATTTAGAAGATGTTCTTGATATGGATGAATAAAATAAAAGGAAAAAAATATATGGTGAAATAAATTGAGTTTAAGTGCTCAGAAAAGAATCGCAGCAGAAATTCTTAAATGTGGAAATAATAAAGTTTATTTTGATCCCTATTTCATTGAGGACATTAAATTAGCTATTACAAGGGAGGATATTCGGAACTTAATAAAGGAAGGAGCTATACAGAAAAAATATAAAAAAGGAATTTCTAAATATCGAAAAAATAAACGACACGAGAGAAAGAAAAAAGGTAGAGCAAGAGGATTAGGGAAACGAAAAGGAACTAAGTACGCCAGAACACCTAGGAAAAGGGCTTGGATTAAACGAATTCGTCCACTTAGACGAGAATTGAAAAAATTACGAGATCGAAAATTAATAACCACCGCTACCTATCGAAAATTATATAAAAATGCTAAAGGTGGAATGTTCACTAGCGTTGTTCAATTAAATCGATATATTAAAGAAAAAGATTTAATAAGAAGGGGGAGAGGTAGATAAAATTGGCAAAAGGTCCGCGATATAGAAAAGGATTTCGAAGAAGAGTTCAAGGAAAAACAGATTATCATAAAAGATTAAAATTATTGAAATCAAGAAAGTTAAGAGTTGTAATAAGAGCCTCAAATAATCATCTAATAGTTCAAATTGTACAATCTAAATTGAGTGGAGATAAAGTTATAGTTTCCGCATTTTCTAAAGAATTGACCTCAAAATATGCATGGAATGCTAATACAGGCAACATTCCAGCATCTTACTTAACTGGATATTTAGCAGGATTTAGAGCAAAAGCTAAAAAAATTAATGAAGGTATATTTGATTTAGGACTTTTCTATCATAGAAATCGAGTACTAGCTGCTTGTAAGGGGATTATTGATGCTGGTATTGGTATTCCATATCGGGAGGAATTTTTTCCAGATAATTTAGAAGAAAGAGTAAGGGGTTCTCATATTGAGAATTACGCAAAGATATTAAAAAAAGAAGAACCAGAAAAGTATGAACAAATCTTCTCAGGATACATAAAGAAACAAGGATTTGATCCTCAAAAGATTAATCAAATGTTTTCAAGTACATTAAAAACTATTGAAAGTAAAGCTTAATAAAGTGAATAGAAATGAGTCGTCTAAGAAATATTGATGAAGAATGGGTTCCAAAGACTAAACTTGGAGAATTAGTAGTACAAGGATTAATTACTTTGGACAAGATATATCAAAATAATCTCGTAGTCAAAGAAAAAGAAATTATTGATATTTTACTCCCACAATTGCGTGAAGATGTTGTTACAATAAAAATGATTCAAAAAATGACTGCTAGTGGCCAGCGTAGTAGATTTAAAGCAGTTGTAATTGTAGGAGCTGACGGATTTCTTGGTGTTGGTGCGTCTAAAAGCAAAGAAGTCGGACCAGCTATTAGGAAAGCAATAGACAAAGCGAAAATTGCCGTCGTACCTGTACTTAGAGGTTGTGGAAGTAAAGAATGTGGATGTGGTGGTACTCATAGTGTCCCTTTTAGAATTGAAGGAAAATGTGGTTCAGTAAGGATTCGACTAATGCCAGCTCCAGTAGGTGTGGGATTAGCATGTGCAGATAAGGTAAAACAAGTATTAAAATTAGCTGGTATCGAAGATATTTGGAGTAAAACTTATGGTGATACTAGAACAAGCGAAAATCTTGTTAAAGCAACATTTGATGCCCTTAAGAACGCTCATAAACTTAACTTTAATTTATAATTTTTGAGTGGTGTGAAAATGACTATGGCTAAAAAGAAAGTTAAATCTAAAGAAATAGAAGAGGTTCCTAAATTGTTTTTTGCAATTAGGATTAGAGGTAGTCCTGGGATGCGAGGAAAGATTTTAGATACGTTAAAAATGTTAAGAATGCATAAAGTTAATCATGGAGTTTTAGTATGGGGTAACCCTTCCTACAAAGGTATGCTTATTAAATGCAAGGATTATATTGCGTATGGAGAAATTGATGAAAAAACCCTAATCCGATTATTAAGAGTTAGGGGTAGAGTAATTGGAAATGAACCACTCACAGATGAACATATTAAAAATTTAACAAAATACAAAACTATTAGAGAATTAGCGAAAGCATTGTTAAATGGAGAAATCCAATATAGAGAAAAAGATATTTATAAAATCAAACCTGTGTTCCGTTTACACCCTCCAAGAAAAGGATATCGCGGATCCATTAAAAAACATTATAAAGAAGGTGGTGTTCTCGGAAATGTGGGTATATATATTAATGAATTAGTCCATAAGATGTTATAGATGGTGGATGATACTTATGAGAAAGTTTCCAAGAAAAATACGTAAAAAAAGAGGAACCCGTACTCAGGGTTATGGTAGAGTGGGGCAACACAGGAAAACAGGACAACGTGCAGGAAGAGGTAAAACAACTCAATGGAAAAAGAGTAAGAAGAGTTATTACCTAAAACAAAAAGAATTGGGATTTCCCGATCCTGATTGGAATATAGGGAAAAAGGGATTTAAAAGACCACAAGATTTAATTCGTATCTACCAAGAAAATACTCTAAATATTAGAGATCTTGATAATCAGATCGAAAACCTTGTTTTCAATAATAAAGCATCTAAAACTGGAAACAAATATAATATTAATTTAAATGATATAAATGTCCAAAAAATATTAGGACGAGGTCAAATTAAAAAATCAATAAATATAACCGTTAATAAAGCCTCAAAAAGTGCAATTGAAAAAGTAGAGGCCGCTGGTGGTAAAATAACTCTTCTTTCTGGTATATAAAAAAAAATATAATAACTCTTTCTATATTTATAATATTTGATATTTCATTTACGAGGTAGTTAAAACTGGAAAATAACTTAGATGAGGATGAATTTGAATCTAATCAAGAAGAACGAGAAAAAAGAAAGATTTGGCTAATTATTTGTCTTATAATCATCTTAGTTATGATGTTACCCTCTACATTAGCTTTACTTGCCCTTTTTTAGAAGATTTAATCTAATTCAATCTAGCATTCTATAAGTTAATTGAATTATTCCAGGTAAAATAAAAATAAATCCAAGTGTGTTTCCAATAATGTGGATAACAGTGAACACTATACCAGTAAGAAAATATGGAATAAATTCATCAATAGTGCCAAAAAAAGATAATACATCTACTAATGAAGAAAAGACTTGAAAATTTATTGTAATTAATGCCCCCATAAATCCAAATAACGCCATCACAGGAACTAAGTACATATCTTTATCTGGTTTAAAAAAAGACTTTTTTTTTAGGTAATCACTAGTTAAGGCTCCTAAAAAACCCGTTAAAGAATAATGAAACAATTGGAAAGTTAAGAGTGGCAAAGGAGAAGCACCTATAGGATTAAAAAAACAAAATATTAATGAACTAAAAAATCCAACAATAATTCCGTCTCTCTTTCCTAAAATAAAGCCCGAAAAGAATATAGTTAAGGTAAATAATTCAATGTTAGGAATGTAAACAAGCATGTACCCTAAAACTATAGCTAATGCAGAAAATGTACTTACTAATACAATCCGAAATGTTGGTCTTTCAAGCCATCCTAAGTGATTTAATTTTTCTTGATCAAGTTCCTGTACTTCAGATTCTAATTCCAATTAAATCTCTACGTCTTCTTTTATAGTTAAGATTAGTAATAAATGAAGTTTTAAAAATTTATAGGTTAAGTTATCCAATGAGTAGAAGCTTTCTATCTCCAACAGAATATAAGTAGAAACAATGGATTCTAAAAGCTTCTTTATTCACGTTAATAGCAACTTTTATGGAATTAATCCTAACTTCCTCAGAATCCAATCGTCAATAATGAAATCTTGTAAAACTTTAGAATCTTTAGAATATACAGAATTAATGCTGTGTCTAGGGAAACATATGAACTTCCTATTTGGCAATCTAATATATACTGCTCTCGGTGTTTCTCTGACATAATAACCTTTTACAATACTTTCTGGTTGATAAGAATCTTGATCCTTTATTATAAAATTGGAATTCATAAATCATAAGAAATGATATTAAGTCTTAAATCAAACCAGTATGTTGATTTATAGTAATATTTAAAGATAGAAGGATAACTAGTAGTATCACGTCCTATACTTTAAAAAAATATACATTAACTATACTAATGGTTATTCCTAATGGAAAATATAATTCAAATTGAAGTAGAAATTGAGTGTGATATTTTCACTGCTTTCAAAATGTTCACAGTCAATAACTACTTGGAAGCTTGGTTAACAGAAAAAGCAGAAGTAGAACCTGATGTTGGAGGCAAATATGAACTTTTTTGGGAACCAGAAAATAGAGAAAATAATAGCACCATTGGATGTAAAATTACTGGAATTGAAGAAAATAAATTTATTGCTTTCGATTGGAAGGGACCAATTCAATTCAAATCATTTATGAATATCGCTGATCCTCTTACTCATGTAATTGTATTTTTTTCATCTGATAGTAATGATCAAAATAAAACAATTATTTATCTCTTCCACACAGGTTGGAGAAAAGATGAAGACTGGCAAGAAGCACGTAATTTTTTTGATAAGGCTTGGTTAAAGGCATTACAAGAATTAAAGGAAAAAATTAAGAATAAAGCGATACCTTAAAATTGAGAAATCAGTTCTATATGAAGAAGTAGAATATTTAGGGTGAAAAATTAGTGGCTAAAATAGTTGGTATTTATAAGGCTATAACAAACATTTATGAAGAGAAGTTAGAGCATTTAACTTTATATACTGAACAAGAAATTAGAAAACTAGCAATTGAAAACAGATGGAAAGGTAAGGGTACAAAAGATGAGCTTTATATAGTTGAATCAACTAACGGATTTGATAAAGAAATTCGGATTAAAAAATCAAAATTATCTCTCTATATTAAGAATCTCGATTTCCAGTATGTTATGTTTGAGAATTGTGATGGTTTTATTTTAGAAAAATGCAATTTTAAGACACTTGTCTTAAGTTCCTGTAAAAATTTTGAAATTACAGGGTGCTCGATTGATGATTTTAGCATGGATAATTCAAATCGGAATCATATTAAAAATTGCACGATCACTAATGTTAGTACCTTCATTTTTAGCCGAAATAACAATTTTGAAGATTGTACAATAAGAAAAGATATAGTTGATGCGACGATAAAACGCACAATGCTAATAAATTTTATTGTAAAGTCAATTCCATTTACTATTCTTACTTTGGGTTTAGTCCTCTCCTACTTAATCGTTGATTTACTGGTATTTTCTAAGACACTTGAACTAGTTAATCTGATGGGTATTATTTCAGTTGGGATTGTTTTTATTTTTGGTCTGGTGACTTGGATTATTGTTCTTTTAAATAAAAGACATCCTCCTAAAAAAATTATCTCAGAATAGAAATTTCAGGTTAAGGGTTTTATTATTTTTTCGTTTTTTATTCATAGATATTCTTATCATATCTATATTCATATAGAATAAAAATTATAAATAATATTAATCCCTAGCCAATCTTAATTTTTTAAATTGCGTTTTGTAAAAAATTTTAAATACTTCTTTTTTTTATAATATATAGGCTAGGTTGGTCAATTAAACAAACATTTGAACAAAAGATCTATAGACCATATAATAAAAAGAGTCAAAAATTATGAAAGGAATCAAAAATATCGCATACTTCTTTGCTGTTTTGATATTGATTCAATTACTATTTTTAAGTTTTACTCCAACTGTGAAAGCAAATCGAGAAATTGCTAACCAATATTTCCAAGATCTTGATTTAGATAAGACATATGTTTACAATGTATCTCAATTTGGTGATCCTGTAAGCTGGTATAATTTTACTCCATATCCAGAAGATTCATTTGAGGGGAATTGGAGAACGAATCCTGGAGGTCAGATTAAGATCAATTTTACAGGGTTCTATAATAAGGATCCAAATGATTGGGGTAATATTTTTGACGATCCTATTCCTTGGCTTGACATTGAAATCCTTGAATACAATCTTAGTGTATTAGATACCAACTTTACATTAAGTAATAGATCAAATAGTGAAGTTGCGAGAGCTTTAACCCTTGGATATAATATGTTCCAACCTGGTTTTTTAATACCTATCAGTAACTTGACATTTGTTAAACAATTAGCTTTAAATCAAGCTGATCCAGGAGGAGTATATGATATCAAAGGAGATGTAAATGTTGAAGAAACTTTTAATTTCTTTTATGTTGGTTTTGATCAAATTGGAGGGGAACAAAAAACTTATTTGATTTATGATAAACAATCGGGAGTATTAGTATGGGCCAAAACTAGTGTCTTTGGGTATCTTCTTGAAATCAAATGCTTAAACTTTACATTAAATTATGCTTCAGGTTTTAGCTATAATGTTCTTCAATTTGGTGGAGCAGTAGGTTGGTATAATTTTACTCCATGGCCGGGAGATTCATATGAGGGAGATTGGAAGTCTAATATTGGTGGGGAAATAATTGTAAATTTTACTGGTTTCTATAATAAGGATCCGAATGATTGGGGCAATGTATTTGATGATCCAATAGCCTGGTTTGATATTGCTATATACGAGAACAATTCTGGGATTTTGCAAACTAATTTTACATTAAATAATCGTTCAAATAGTGAGATAGCATGGGCTCTCACGCTTGGATACAACAATTTTCAACCTGGAATTCTAATCCCGATAATAGATAATCTCACAAGAGTGAAACAACTAGCTTTCCAAGAAGCTGAAGGATTTGTAAGTGGTTTAGTTAATATAGAAGAATCTGATTTAACAATCAAGATAATATTCATTCAAGATGGAGGAGGCCAAGAAACATCTTTAATTTATGAGAAATGGACAGGGCTTCTATTATGGACTAAGACATCAGTTGGTAGTTACTTACTCGAAATGACGATTGATGGATATGCTCCTTGGGAACTTGAAACAGAGTCACCTCCACCGAGTAATTTCTTTTTAGACTTTTTACCTTATTTTATTATAATATCAATAAGTTTTATATTTGTTATAACCACTCTAATTGTTTCGAAAGTAAATAATAAAATTAAGGAATTTAATAAATATATTTTAGTAGCAATTATAGCCATAGCAAGTTTTAGCTCTTTCTTTGTTTTTTCCTCGAGTTTAGAGGTTGGTGAAGTAAATAAACCACAAAGAGAAGTTAATGATATTACATTAATTGTAGATTATGGAAATGGAACTATAAAAATTATAGAAAATTTTGATTTAAAAGATTATAATACAACTGCTTTTGATGCATTAATTACATGGTGTAATGTTGACTACCATGACTATGGTGATATGGGGATTCTAGTTGAAGAAGTGGATGGAGTGAAAGGAAATTGGCGATACACAGTCAATGATGACTTTCCAGGAGTATCCTCTGATAAATATAACTTAAGAGATGGAGATATAGTTAAATGGATTTATGGCTAGTAGTTCCTATAAGAAAAAGGAAAAATTTCAATAGAGAATATCTTTAGTTTCAATTTTCTTTAAAACAGGCTCCATTTCTCTAAACGCTTTTCTAATTTTATGGAAATAATAACCCAGTTTATAACCTTTTTTACAATTTGTAAAAAGCATAAAATTATTTTCAGCTGCACCAACTAAAATAATTGTATATCCTTTAGTACCTCTAATAACAATATCCCTCAATTCACCTTGTTCTAATCCTTGACTAATTTTTTCACCAAGTGAAATTAGAGTTGCTGGGCTTGCACTATAGATATCCCATACTACATCCGTAGTTTCAGAACTTGCAATTCTTAATCCCGTTTTTGAAACTACTGCAGTCCCTTCTAAATCTGTTGAGGCTTCCAACTTTTCTAAATTGCGCATTAATTCATCCAGAATTTCTTGACTTATTTCAATTTCAGCTTTTTCCATCCTCATCACCTTTATTATTATTAGTATAATTTTTGAAAATTTAAATGTTTTTTAGTTGAAAACTTCTCAACTCTTTTAGAAGAACTGGATCTCCTTTCTTAATGGGTAAATTTTTATTTTCAATTCCTACGATTACAGCACCTTTGGTACCAAAAGTATTTAAAATTTGTGTAAAAGGGGATTCTAATTTTCTACCTACAATCTTTTTCGCACCAATTCCACTTTGCGCTAATCCAGTACATACAATTCCTTGAGGATGTTCTGGATTCCTAATATACCCTTTCTTAATTTTATATTTATAAAATACGGGAGGAACTGGATGTATTTTTATTATTTCCGCCGATCCCATTATCCTAAGAGTAGTTGGGGGTAAATCTAATCGACTTAAAAGCATTATTGTTCTTTCTTTTGGTATTAAAATCCTTTCTTTTAGTATTATTATTGCTTTAAAATTTGCTCCCTTATCAGAAATAGCTAATTGAATTCTTTTTCCTTCTTCCTTGTAGAACGGATAAATATTTCCAACAATAGTTACCATTCCAATTGTGATGTGAATTTGTGTACCAAATCTAGTTTTCGATTTAAATAATTCATTATTATTTACAGCTACTTCAATAGTATCACAAAATTCGAATAAATCTGGATTATTAGTAGCATAACAACCCCTAAATACTTTTCTAACATCTAATCCTTTTATATTAATCCCTATACGATCACCAGCTTTAGCTGAATTTACGTCTTGATGAAAAATTTGAATGCTTTTAACCCTTCCTGAGGATTTAATAGGCAAAATTTCTAAATTGTCATTCAATTTTAGTCTCCCTCGCATAATTGTACCTGTTAAAATTGCACCCATCCCTTTGATTGGAAAATGGTGATCAATTGGAATAATAACATCTCCCCCGATTTCTCTTTTAATTTCTAATGAACTAATCATTTCTAGGATTCCCATTTTTAATTCATCAAAACCACTCTTATTTTTCGCAGATACAGGATAAATAGGTACATCTGAACTAAATGAGGTGGATTTAAAGAATTTCCTGGTCTTTTCAAGTTCTTCTTCAACATTTCCGGTAAAAAGATCAATTTTATTAAGAATAACTATAATATTTTGAATTTGGAGTGATTCAATCATGATTAAATGCTCACCAGTTTGAACTTGCGGACCTTTATTTATATCAATAACCACTAAAGCGCAATCGATAATTTCCACTGATGAGGCACTAATTTTTATTAAATCAGCATGACCAGGGCCATCTACTAAGGTAATCAAATATTTCTCTAGAATAAAACTAGTAAAACCTAAATCAATTGTAATTCCTCTCTCTTTACTTTGCGGATGAGCATCAATACCAGCAGTAGAAATTATCTCACTTAGTACCTTAGCTATTTCTGTTTTACCACAGTCAATATGGCCAAATAATCCAATATGAATAGGGATTTTCTTTTCAATATCCATCTCTAATAACAAAAAAAGATAAGCAAAATAAATAAATTGTTATTAGATGTGTTGTTAGATTTTTATCATTAAAAAATTAAAAATCGGTCTCGATTAATTTTAATTATAAGTTTTCTTTAAATTATCATATAATCTATTTACTATTTTTTATGATGAAATTGTGAGTCCGAATAAATTTTGTCCCTATTGTGGAAATCCTGTAAAACAGACTGATAAATTTTGTATTATATGCGGAAAACCTATGCTTACTGGCATCCCAAAACCAGAAAAAGCTCCTGAAGTAAAAGATATTAAAAGAGAGAAAGAAAAGAAAGAAACTAAGGATAAATTAGACGAATTAATATCGGAAGAACAAATTGAAAAAGAGGAACTACTAGTAGAGAAAAGTGTAGAAAAAGAGAAGAAAAAGGGGAAAAAAGGAAAAGAAAAGAGAGAAGTAAAACCCCTACCTGAAGAAGTAAAAGAACAAATAGTTTTTTATATTGAATATAATGACATCCAATTAAATAAGAATGTATTAACTGAAAAACTAGATGAGATTCTAAAATCTACAAAAGATTCAAGGTATGAATGGGATAAAGACTTTAAAAGAGAAGTTACAATAAAATTAGAAGCTGTTAAAGCACTAATTGAGGAGCTTAAACAAAATGAAAAAGTTATTAAACAAAAAATGGAAGAGCCATTCATAGTTCAGAAGTTAAATAGTAATATCGATTCCAAAATTTTTCAGCTTGAGAATTTAACAAGAGAACATAAATTACATAAAATTGATCGAGAAACTTTTGAAAAACTAAGAGAAAAATATAAGCAAGAGAAAACAGATTTAGAAAGTGAGAAAGAAGATTTAGTCACTGGAATGAAATTATGGATTCAAGAACTGAAATTGGAAAAAGCAGAAATAGCAAGCGAACGGAAACTAAATAAAGGTAGATTCTCTGCTAAGGAGATATCTGAAGAAGAATATATAGAAAATGATAAAACCTTTGACTTAAAATTAAACAAAATAACAGCTAAGGTTAATACATTAGAAGAATTGACAAAATAAGTCAAAAAGAAAATTTTTATAATTAAGAATAATTTCAAAATGTGATAAAAATGAGGAATAAATTAATCGCGCTTTTGTTACTCTTACTAGGATTGTCGCTATTTACTCTAGGAATAATGGACAGTCAATTTTCTTTAATAAGCCAATTCTATGAACAGATGGCAGCAATTCCCTAATATTCTCCTATCCCTTTTTTGGTAGCGTTTTCTAAAAAGCCTTTTTTCTGATATATCTTCTCCTGTGATTTTCTAAACTTATTTGATTGATTATAATGGGTTTTACACAAATATATTTTATGAAATCGATTTTCTACAAATTTAAGATGTGCTTTTTCTAGATACTTTTTCCATGTATTTTCTGAAAGTGAACGAATAGCGTTCTCACTACATCCTTTTATCGAACAAGTTTTAATTTTACCTACTCTAGTTAAATCATTCTTCTCTCTCAGATCTTTCGGAAGTTTCACAGTTATACACTTTCTAAAAACTTTTTTAGGATAATAGATTATGTTTTTTAAATATTTGATATTTTAAAATTTTTGCTAATTCTAATATGGATGATTTAGATTTAACTTTTGATGAAAATTTAATAAAAAATAGCTTATTTCCATGTGATTCACCTTTAAGAATCTCTTTAAGTGATGACTTTTTTACAAGTTCAGCAGTTTTATTCTCTATAATCCCTTATAAAAATAGACCTTACGAATTAATTCTAATTCATCGTACGGATAAGGGGACAAGACATAGAGGAGAAATGTCATTTCCAGGTGGAAAACACGAATCCCAATTTGATAAATCCTTAAAAGATACTGCTTTGAGAGAAGCAGAAGAAGAAATTGGAGTTCCAAGGGAAAAAATAAGAATTATCGGTTGTCTAGATGACTTTCCTACAATGACTAAATATATTATAACACCATATATTGGAATTATAGATATGAATCAAAAGTTAATAAAAGATCCAATAGAAGTACAGGAAATTGTTAAGATCCCTATTGATTTTTTTATAAATAAAATAAACTTTCGAGAACAAGCCATTGATATCAATGGTAATAAGTTCCCCGTTTTTTATTTTAATTATGTAGATAACAAAAATGGAAAGAAATATACCGTATGGGGAGCAACCGCATATATGATTTCTAATTTCATTGAAAGAGTTTATAATTTTGATTTATCAGAACTCGGATTAAAGCGGTTTAAAATTGATAAAATAAAACATGTCAAGGAATATATCAAACATAGAAATCAAATAACCAAGGAATTTTGAAAATATTGGTGTGAAAAATTGAATCTCATTTTTGATGAAAATTTAATCAAAAGCAAATTAAAAAATTTTAATTCTTCAGATAGACTTTCTATGCGCCATGAACATTTTATAAATTCTGCTATAATATTTTTAATAATTCCTTATAAAAATAAACCTTTTGATTTGGTAATGATTAGGCGTACTAAAAGAGAAGGAGATAAGCATTCTGGAGAGATGTCTTTTCCGGGTGGAAAATATGACCCAAAATTAGATAAAACATTATTAGATACCGCATTAAGAGAATTAGAAGAGGAGCTGGGAATTCTAAAAGCAAATGTAACATTATTAGGCTGTATTGATGATCACTTAACACCAAAGGGTTTTATAATTACTACCTTTGTTGCGTATATTAATGAAAATCGAACAATGATAAAGCAAGATGAAGAAGTAAAGGAAATAGTGAAAATTCCGATATCCTTTTTCGCAGAAAAAAAAAACTATAGAGAAAGGACATACATGCTTAAAGGAGATCTTATCGGTGTTGGAAAATTTAATTATAGAGCACCTAATGGAAAAAAATATGTTGTCTTCGGGGCAAGCTCTCATATTATAGTTAATTTCATAGATAGTATATACAATATCGGATTGATGACCCCTGGCTGTAGACGTATAAATTGTGAAGATATAAAAGATCGGATAATCAATTAACAAAAACATAAAATTCATTTAAATTATGTGATAAATTAAATTAAAAAATAAATTTTTGTGGCCCCTAGCGGTCGAATTTGTGGTCATTCCGATCCCTGACGATAAGTGGTCTTTGACGCTGGGCTTCAAACCCAGTTATCCTGCGAAGGGATAGGGGTTCGATATGAAAAGAGATTTACTCTTTTTAAGAATATCCCCCTGGGGGCCGCCATTTTTAATATTATTGATGTGAATTTTATGGTAAATTTTCATGAGATTATTAAATATTTTAAAAGTTCATCTATTCCTCAAAATATGCTGAATCGAGGACAGGTTGTATTAAATAATTTCTTAAATCCAATAAAGAATCTATTTGAACAGAAAAGTGTTCCAAAAGAACCATGGAGTGATGAACAAATAGAATATTTACTTGAAACACTTTCAAATATGGATACAGATAAAGATGATAATGCTGCTAGGGTAGGTGAAAGAGAAGCTAGAATTGCTTCAAAACTTCATTTAAAAACTTCTGCTGGATTTTGTCATGGAGTAGGTAGAAGTGGATATTTAACAGCTCCACAACCTAAAGCACCTGGTGGATCAATAATGTATGAAATTACCAATTATCTAGCACGAAATTTATTGAAAAATATTGGATTACCAAATATAAAAGAAGCAATTGTAGTGCCATTATGTACTGGAATGTCATTATCTTTGTGTTTAGGAGCATTAAGACCGGATTTGGATGATTCTAAACTACTTCATAAGAGAAAGGTCCTATTACCACAAATTGATCATAGATCAATATTAAAATCGATTGAATTAATGGGTTTTGACCCAAAAATCGTCAAGGGAAAAATTTTTGGAGATGCTGTAAGCATACCTATTGAAGACATTAAAAAAAGTTTAGATAATGATTGTTTTGCTATAGTTTCAACCACCAGTTTTTTTCCTCCTAGAGAATCTGATAATATCAAAGAAATTAGCAAATTTGCCTATGAAAATGACCTTGTACATATTATTATAAATGCATATGGAGCTCAGAGTCCTGAATGGATGAAATTAATTAGAGTTGCTATAGATGCTGGAAGAGTAGATGCGATAATTCAGTCAACTGATAAAAATTTTCTAACTCCAGTTGGAGGTGCAATAATAACATCATCTAGTCCAGAAATTATAAATAAGATTAGTCAAACCTACGCTGGACGTGCTTCAGCCGTTCCAATTGTTAACTTTTTAATTTCAGTTCTTTCATTAGGATTCAATGGCTATCAAAAATTAGTTGAACAACAACAGCAAAATCGTAAATTATTACAAGAAAAACTAAAGGTTGTAGCAGATAAAATTGATGAAAGAATCCTTGATATTAAAAATCCAATAGCAGTAGCATTATCTTTAAAAAACTTAAAAGAAGAACAACTATATGATCTTGGAGGCGCATTATACAATTTGCGGGTGACTGGTCCAAGAGTGTACAATCCAAAAGAAACAGCATTTGGAACATGTTGTGAAAATTATACAACTCCTTATATTGTTATGAATGCGGCCATTGGTGCAACTACAAGAGATATCGAATTAGCTGTTAATAGATTTGTAAAAGCTTACAATCAAATAAAGCTATAATTGTTCACATTCTTAAATCAAAATTTCTATTCAAATAGAAATATTCATTTAGGGGAAAGGTTAAAAATAAGAAGTTCTATATTTTAATCAAGACTATAAGAATAAATTCATAATTGAGTGTTTATTTTAATTATGGAAAATCGACTTCTAACTCAATTTAATGATGTAATTTCTTCTCAATGGCTTTTCAAACATATTGAAATACCTTACGATCCATTAAGTTCCCGAGAATTATTTGAATTAGCATACCATACCTGTAATTCCGTTGTTATGAGAAATATTTATCTTAAATTATCATCAAGTGAAACTTCAGGTGGTTCTAAAGCAATTTTATATTCAAATAGTAAAAAATTTACATCAATAGAAGCTTTAGATGACAATTTGAGAATTACTAAATATTTCAGTACAGGAGCTACTGGTGATAAAGTTATTACAGAAGTTCAACCAGCTCTTTTAAGAAGAAAAGATATTTTTAAAACTAAGGATAAGGATACTCAAGCACAAATACTTAAAGCTATTTTAGTAGAACGAAAAATAGATGAATGTGTGAATCTTGTGATGCTAAAGGATATCAATCGAAAGGTTTATTTTGCCATCGGTGATGCAAGAGAAAGTGCTGCTGTAATTCCTTTATTTATGGACGCTGAAGGTTCAAATTTAGTCCAATTAGCTTTAAGTAAATGGATGGAATCAACTCAAAGATTAGAACAAGAGCATACGTTTCCTGAAAATATTATGCCTGGAATATTAAAAAATTTAACTCAAATTAAGAAATGGCTTCTTAATTTAATATCTTCTAATTTAGATAAATGAGTTTTTTATATAATTTAGTGATATATCTAAATACTACTTAGATGTATATGAACAAGCGTGAAATTGGTGTTTCACGAAGTTTAATGATCAGAGTAACAATTATCAAATAACAAAAAAATATGGGCCATCGGGGATTTGAACCCCGGATTTCCTTACTCCTTACCAATTAGGTAAAAAGACTCAGGTTTTTACTAACATGGACAAGATTTTGCTCTATTGTATGTCCATGGGTCAATTATAAGACCTGCGCTTGTTGGCCAAGCGGATACATAACCTTGCTAACCATTTCAGTTAAAGAGAGCTGTTCTCATAAAAGTCTGAGCTAATGGCCCTGAAATTATTTTTTTCTCTCTATTATAAAGTCAAAAGGCATAAAAACATAAAAATTTTTTTATTGTAGTAATCTGTTATATTAATAATTGAAGTAATAATAAGAAAAAAATAAAAATTAGTAAAAAGACTAAAAAGTGAGATATCTTGGCGGAAATGTTAACTGATCTTCTACAAAATATATACGGTAGAATAGCCCAATTGGGAAAAGCAATACAAGAATTAAAGAATTCCTTGGATACACTCAATAAAAACATTGAACAAAAAATAACTAATTTATCAGGAAAATTAACAGAATTTTCAACAGAAATTAATATAACTCAAACAAAACATATTGATGCTGTAAAAGAAATTGGTGCTGTGACAACAAAAGAATTATTAAAGATTCAAGAAGGATTAGGGTTGGATGCCATTACTAATCTAATTAATAAACTTGAAGATATTGTTAAACTTTCCGAAGGAGTTTTAAACCAAGACACAGTCAATTTACTATTATCAGAAGCAATTGATTCTGCTAAAGTGCTAAAGAAATCAGTTGAAAAAGAAATCTAAAAAATAAAAATTAATAAAAAAAGAAATGGGAGTGAAAAATGGCAGAAGCTCTCCTAGAGCATATGATTCAAAAAATTAATGAAATTACCCAATCTTTAGATGGAACCATAGCACAAATAGGGCAAATGAGACTAGCAATAGATCAAATGAGCCAAAGCTTCTCTGAACAGACAGTTGCATTAACAGAAAATGTTAGATTAATCGTAGAAGTATTAAAACAATTCAGAGTTCAGTCTAGTAAGAGTATCCAGGAGCTTGCTGAAGATTTTAATAAAAAAATCAAGGAATTATGGGACAAAAAATCTATTGAGGCAATTACAGAAGAAGAAAAGAAAACAATTGAAACTCTAAAACAAGTATCAAAAGCAGTATCAGATAATCTTTATTATACTCAGCTACTCGCAATAATTCAGTCTATAAGAGAAGAGACCAATAGATTAATTGGTGCTAAACCAATTTAAATTTATTTTTCATTTTTGAATTTGATATAAAGATTAATATGTAAATAAAATTAAAGGTGTAATTCTCTCTATGCCAATAGGCTGTTTTGCAATATTATTACCAACAGATTCAGATTATAAGGTTTTAGGATATTATTTCAAAGAACATAAATCAGATTTCGAAGTCACTAGCGATTTATTCCTTAGATTAAACCTTGATCATTCAAAAAATGAGTTTAATCTATTAAAATTAATGGACCTTCATAGGATTTTTTCTTATTTTTATAAATTTAAAGGTAAATTATCTAGAAACGCTGTTGGAGTTATCATAGGTTTATTATTAAACGAGGATGATAAACCAGAGAAGTTTCGTTCCGCACTTAAAGAAGCTGCTGAAGCTTTTGAAATGCCAAGCCTTAATGTATTGAAAAGTTCAAAAGAGGAATTTGAGGTAATATTAAAGGATATATATCTTGAACATTTGGAACCTTTAATTGATATTTTGCAACCAGAGGCATTAAGAATAAGCATCAAGAATATTACAAAATTTATGATAAGTGGTGGAAAGAAAGAAAGGAGTATCGCTCAAGATTTACTACAAAAAATTGAAGATGGAGAACATGCAAAAATTTCAGAATATTACAATACTGCTGAAACTTCATTAAAATCCTCTGACTATGAAAAAGCAGCAAAATTTTATAATAAAGCAGCCGAACTTGCTGAAAAACTCTATTTAATGGACATTTCTACATCCTTGAAAGAGAAAGGATCTTTTTCTCAACAAGTTCCTGAATTTTCAAAAGAGAGAGAAAGAGTTGTACAAGAAGCACGCAACGCTCTTAGGAATGAGGATTTCCATTTAGCATATATGCAATATAGAAAAGCAAGTGAATTATCTAAAAGGTTAGTTGAATTTGATAAAGAAGAGGAATACAGGTTAAAATCCAAAGCATTAGAAGATTTTTATAATGTAGATCAAAAATATGGTAAAAAGTAATAGTCTTTTCAAATTCTTACTTTTTAAAATATTTATCAAATTTTAAGTACTATTAAAATGGCAGAGCCTAATTGTAATGTAATCGGTTTATTAACAGATTTTGGATTAAAGAGTTCTCATTATATATCAAGTATGAAAGGAGTAATTTTAAAAATCAATCCGATCGCAAAAATTATTGATGTTTCGCATAATATATCTTCATTTTCCATAATTGAAGCTTCTTATATAATTAAAACCACGTATAAACATTTCCCTCGATATACAGTATTCATAATTGTTGTTGATCCCGGAGTCGGGAGTTATAGGGAGATCTTAGCTCTAAAGAGTGATTCAAATTACTATTTTGTGGGTCCCAACAACGGAATTTTTTCAGATTTACTTGAAAATGATAATATCTCTGAATGTGTTAAACTTCAAAATGAGGATTTTTTCCTTCACCCCCTTTCCAATACATTTCATGGGAGGGATATTATGGCTCCCGTTGGAGCATATATTTCAAAGGGAACACAGCTTAAAAATTTTGGACCAAAGTTTAGTTTAAACAATCTAGTAGAATTTCCACTTAAGTATGAAGTTTTATTGAAGAAAAAAGAGATTTTATGTACTATTCAATATATAGATTCTTTTGGGAATATAACTACTAATATTAAAATAGATCATAATAACACAATTAAGGGTACTCCCTTTTCAATAAAATTTGACGATATAATTGCAGTACAGATTAAAAATCAGTCCTTTAAAGGTAAATACACATCCCATTTCTCACATGTACCTATAAATGCGCTATTGTTTTTAAGAGGATCAAGTGGATATCTTGAAATTTCTATTAACCAAGGAAGTGCAGCAAAGGAATTAAAAGTTAAGGTTGAAGATATTATAAAAGTTAACTTATAAAGGAAAAGTCTATGGAAAAAGAATTTTTAGCTTGCATTGATGATAAGAATATAAAATATTTACAATCAGGCCAAATATCTAAATATATTTTTCCGATGGAAAGGAAAGAGGCTCATCAAAAGAAAGTACCTCATCTTATTATTAGATTTTTCATAGTTTCAATAAGTTCTGAGAATGAAATTCTTTATCTTGTACAAAAACGTGGTAAAAGTAAGAAATCTTATCCTGAATATTATACAGATTCTGCTTCAGGGCATGTAATATGGACGAAAACTTTAGATCTCAAAGAAGTTAAACAAAATGCAATAAGAGAACTTGAAGAAGAATTTGGAATTCCTCCAAACAAGATTAGAAAAATCAAGTTTTTTGATTTAGATACAGAAAAAGATAATTTGACAAAAGAGATCTCCTATATCTTTATTGGATTAGTAGATTATGATGTTAAATTAAAACCTAATCCAAATGAGTTAGAAATTGATGGAAGCCAATTTTACACAAGGAAGGAATTAGAAGTTTTGCTAAAAAATGAGAAACTTATTGATTATTCACATAAAATCTGGAGTCAAATCTTAAATATGGATATAAAATCTCATTTTAAGCAAGGATTAGATAATAATATAAAAGAAAATGTAGCTTTGTTTATCGGAAGATTTCAACCACTACATCATGGTCACATATATGTGCTCAATACAATATTTAAATCATATAACAGAGTAAAAATAGGAATAGGAAGCTCTCAATTATCTCATTTACCAAATGATCCATTTACAAGTGAAGAAAGAATAAAATTTATCAAAGCAGCCCTAAAGAAAAGGAAAATAGTAAATAAACGATATAATATATTTGAGATCCCCGACATTTTTAATGCAAAAAAATGGGTTAACCATGTTGTTTCTATAGTTGGAGACTTCAACGTTGTTTTTTCTAATAGTGATTGGGTTCGAGAATTATTTCAGACTGCAGGTTTCAAAGTTGGAAAAAAAATTACTATTTTTAAAAAAAAATTTAATGGGAATAATATAAGAAATTTAATAATGGAAGAAAGTAATCGTTGGAGGCACTTAGTACCTAAAGAAGTTATTGATTTGATTGTAAACTTTAAAGGGATTGAGAGAATTAAAATGCTTTGTGAAAGAAGTGAAATTAATTGACTAATTTAGATTTTTTAGAAATTAACGGCGCAATGGGAGAAGGGGGAGGTGCAATCCTTAGGTTAGGAGCAGCATTTTCTATTCTTTTTAAGCAACCGATAAGAATTAAAAATATTCGTGCAAATAGACCTAAACCAGGCTTAAGAACTCAACATCTGTTAGGTCTCAAAATTTTATCAGAATTAACAAGTAGTACTTTATCTGAATGTGATGTTGGTACAAAAGAAATAACTTTAATTCCAAAAACAAAAATAAAAGATAAAGTTCAAGTTAATATTAGTACAGCAGCAAGTTTAGGATTATTACTTCAACCAATACAAATAACATGTTTAGGTCTTAATAAACCAGAAAAAATTGAGTTACTTTTAAATGGTGGAGGTACATTTGGTAAATGGGCTCCAAGCCTTACCTACCTTCAAAAAGTGACATTCCGAATTTTTGAAAATTCGGGCTTAAAAATTGATATTAACATAGATCAACATGGATTTTATCCTAAGGGAGGTGCTAAAGTAAAATGTTCAATATATCCACCAACTGATAACTTAAAACCAATAAATATAATAGATTTGGGTAATTTAGAAAATCTTAATGGAGAAATCATTTTAACTAATCAATTGAAAAGGAGTAATATAAATGAAAGAATAAAAACCACAATTGAACAACAAGTTAGAAAAAATATAAAATTAGAAACAAATATAAAATATAAGTATGTAAATTCATATAGTCCTGGTGTAGGACTTTTCTTATGGGCACATTCAGATACAGGAGCCATTATATCTACTGGAACAATTTTAGGTGAAAAAAGAATTACTTCTGAAAAACTTGGAATGATGGCTACTAATGAAATCCTTAAATATATCAAAAATGAGATCCCTGTTGACAATTTTCTGAGCGACCAATTAATCCCTTTAATGGCTTATTGTAGGGGGGCATCAAAAATAAAAGTACTTGAAATTACAAACCATACAAAAACTAATCTAGAGCTAATTCAATCCTTCTCCCCTCGCAAATATAACATTATAAAAGAAAATAATTATTTTATTATAGAATTTCAAGAAACAAGTTAATGAAAAGATGATAATTTTTAATTTAACAAATGTAATTTATTAAATAAGAAAATTAAAAGAAACTTTTATAAGATCATTTTATTATATGATTATTATAATGAATTTTACGGAGTAATCAAAAAATGAGCAGTGCTATTCAAAGATGTCCTAGATGTGGAAATGAGAATCGTGCTGATAGTTTTGCTTGTAGTTTCTGTGGTATACGATTAAAAATCGAAAAAATTGAAACAATTTCTTTTTTTAGAAGGTATGAGGCAGAATGGACAAATCCATATCCATTTTACATGAAAATTTACTATTTGTTCATCCAACCAAATCGAGGGTTCTGGGATATTAATCATAAGCGTAGTAAAGCTCCAGGATGGCTAATCTTGTTATTCTGTTCCTTACTTTATGGGTTAATGGGTCTAGCTTTTTTCTCACACTTTAATTTTACTAGTATTTCTGAATATTCACCTATAAAAACGTTCTTTACCTTTAGCTTTTTTGCCGCTTTCTTCATCTTTGGATTCATCTTTCAGTTAATTTATTTTTCAGTGTTAATTTGGTTAGTGACTAAAGGAGCCAATTACGCAGTAGGATTTACTGAAAGATTAGAAGATCGCTTTGGAGCTATAAGAGAAGTAAGAGAAAAGTATAAAGAAGAAGAAATAAGCCCATTTAGCATTTATAAAGGTGGAACAATGTTACAATTAGAAGGATCATATAAATTTAGAATGATGTTATGTGCATTTACTCCCTTTTTACTAATAAATGCTATTAAAATATTGATTGTGTTAGTCGCTTTTCCTATGGTAAATGTTGATAACATTTCTACATTTGATGAGGTTATTTTCGATGAAATGTTTAGATCTAAAAGCTGGGCTGCTTTAGATGTTATTGATGCCTTAACAATAGGAATATGGGTTCCTATCTTGATGACTTTAGCTATTAGAGAATTAAGCAATTCTTCTACTTATCGTGTTTTAATACCCACTCTTATTATAGGAATTCTGGTGGCAGTAGTTTTTTATTTTTTAAGACCAACTATATTTGGTTAAAAAATTTATTAGTTCAAAATCTTATTGTTATATAATTTAATAATTATAATAACTAAAATGGCACAAAATAACGATAAATCTCTTAGAATCGAACCTGAAATTGAATCGGAGTTATTTGCTCTATTAAATACTATACTTAACCTATATGAAAAGTATCAGAATGGAGTTATTAAAGAAAATTTCTTTCTAAAAACTATAAAGAATTCTACTAATGATTTACTTAAATTTAATTTTTCTTTGAATGATAAAAAAATAATTCTTTCTAAACTTTTAAAAAAAATGGACTTAACTCAAGTTTACTATCAAGCTATTGATATTATTAATGAAGTATCTTCTTTGGATCTTTCTAATGAGGGATTAGACAATAAAAATAGAGAGGGATCCCAATTTGCACAGAAAATGAGGACTTCGGTATTAGAATTACCTGGGATAACTTTAGAGATAACTTCATCTTTCATAACCCTTATGGACGCTATTAAGTTAAGAGAATTTAAAGAGATAGAATTAATAAATAAGTTATTCGATGATTTAAAAAAAAATTTGGAAAAATTCCCTGGGATGGAGGAGATTCACACTAATATTGATAAAATAAATAAAAGAGTTATATATAATTCTACTACTCTCCTTGAAAATAGAAGATTTAGTGAGAGAATTGTAGATGATATCTATCAAGTTTTTAAAGAATTTCAAAATAAATTAAATCTTAAGAACCAAGTAAAATAATAAAATTAATATTTCTTCTATTATATTAAATTATATTAGCCTAAGTATTAAGTCATTAAATATAAAATTAAGGTAATCACTATTCCTCGTCCGGGTCTTAGATCTAAAGCTCAAGCTAGAAAGAAAGTAAGGACACCAGGTAATCAGAATGTGTCACATTATTGGAGAAAAAAACCCCATAGAGCTCAATGTGCAATTTGTAAGAAACCACTTCAGTCTATTCCAAGATTACGACCTACAAAAATGAAAAAAACATACAAAACTGCTAGAAGAGCAAACCGATTAGAAAGTGGGCGATATTGTGCAAAATGTCTTCAGACTCTAATTAAGGAGACAGTATGGACACAATAATGAGTTTTATTTTTATAATTCTTAATGATCCATTAAAATTCTAAAAATTAAAAATCAATAATTTAATTATTAAATTATTTAGAATTTTTAGCTACTACAATGATTCTAACGATTTCAGGTTTACATGGTACTGGGAAATCAACAATAGGTAAAAAGTTAGCTAAATTTCTTGGAATTAAATACTATTCAACTGGTGAAGCATTCCGAGACTTAGCAAAAGATATGAACATGACATTAGAAGAATTTACTCACTATGTAGAAGAAAATCCCGAAATTGATAAACAATTAGACGAAAAAATAATAAGTATAGCAAAAAAAGGAAATGTAGTAGTCGATAGCCAATTAAGTGGTTATATCCTTGAATCAATTGCAGATTTTAAAATACTCTTAACTTGTCCTTTAGAAACTCGTGTTAAAAGAATGGCTGAAAGAGATCTGACATCTTATGAAGAAAATCTAAAAGAAACTCTTTTGAGAGAAAAATCAGAATTAAGTAGATTCAAAGAATTATACAATATTGATTTAAGTGATGAAGAAAAAATAAAAAAATTATATGATCTAATCATTGATACTCAAGATTTAACTATTGAAGAAGTTTTGAATAAAATTCTCTCCTCTCTAAATAAATTATAACTTGTAATTAACTTTTAAAAACCATAAAAATTTTATTTTTCCCCATATTTTTTTTATCTACAATAAATAATTTCTCTTTACTGAAATATAAAAACTTCAGTGAAGGTAAATGAACTAAAAATAATTTGGTGACGAATTATATATGAGTGTTTATGATATTGGAAGAATTTGTTTAAAAACAATGGGAAGAGAAGCAGGATATTACTGTGTTATTGTTGATGTTATAGATAAAAATTATCTATTAATAGATGGACTAAAAACTCGAAGAAGAAGAGTTAATTATAAACACATTGAACCGATTGCGGACACAATAGACATTAAAAAAGGAGCTACCCATGAAGAAATTGAAGCTGCTATTAAACAAGCAAAATTACAAAAAAAAATGAATGAAGTCGTCTCTATCCCAATAAAATGATTTTAAAATTCAATTAACTTCAAATCTTATAACTTAATTTTTTTTAAAGCAGACATAGCCTAGCCTGGTACGGCGCTGGCTTGGAGAGGATTTTTATACCATAAAGCCAGTGTGCTTTGCACTCGAGGGTTCAAATCCCTCTGTCTGCGCCATGTATTTAAACATCTGGGAATTCTAATCCTTTACCTCTTGCACTTCCAAATGCCCTTCCCATTCCGCCAGAAGCCTGTGTCTGAAGTCTGAAGATCCTTTGAAGTAGTGTACTTATACCCAGCGAACAGAGGAAATACCATGCTGTAAAATTAATCCAGAGAGCATCTGCTGCTATAAAACCCCCTATTATAGGAACATCGTTCGCGTTCATTGGACTAAGAGCAACTGGATTATTTGTGAAAATCATTCTCACAAGTGTAAATATCACAATCATAGGGACAAAAGTTATACAAGTTGGTTTTAATCTCTGAAGAGCCATAGATTGTTGAGTTTTCTTTAACATCACATCTTTACGTTCCCATCGTTTACGGTTCTTTCTATATCGTACTGGATCTGTTTCTGCCATTTCAATAATTTTTTCTTTTTCTTCTTCATGTGCCTTAATTTGCCTTTGTTTTCTTTCAACTTCTTCAGTATCTACTAACCATCTTGTTAAAAGTGTACTAATTAATCCAGTTGCTGTAGCTAATAATAAAATAAAGACCATTGAACCTGGCGGTTCTGAAATCCAATCCATAAATGCGTTTTTAAAAATTAAAAATAACATATCTATACTTTTATTATTTAGAAATTATTATAAACTTTTCAGATTGAAAAAATTCCCTAAAATTAAGTATACATTTAAATCAGTCAAGTCCAAGGAAAGCCCGCATACCTGGATATTGTTGTGCTGCCACTTCTTTTGATATGGACTCTACATACTGATGAGTGATGCCTATAGCTATTAATAAACCTGTCCCACTTGTTAACGCGCCTAAACTATCAGCAAAAAAGCTAAGACATGCTATTATGATACCGTTGAGGATGACCAAAGTTGGAATATACCTCTT
>JBHLKV010000001.1:0-85786 GCA_048886305.1 Candidatus Hodarchaeota archaeon | reverse complement strand
TTTGTCTCACAAAACATTTGGATCATAGGGAAAAGGTAGATCTGAGTAGTGATTTGTGAATCTTTATCCTTCTGATAGGTTTTATGATCACTTGCTGCTGCTGATATTGTTTTCTTAATATTTTTATTCATATAACCAAGGGAGGCTTCTGCTTTAGATTCTAAATCTTTAAATTCAGTAAATCTGATTCCTTCTACATCTTCTATCATTTTATGAAGATCTTCTCCGATTTCCTTTTCATATTTTGTTTGAGCAGAACTATGAAGTATAGGAACTCCAGTTACTACTGTTTGAAATGGAACAGGAAGAATTTCATATTTATACAGATTTTTATGCCCTCCACATTCTTTACACTGCTCACGTCTATTACCTGTACCATAACAGGCAGCACAAGGATATGAGAAGGGTTTTTTTTCTTTTTTTTGTTCTTCCCCTTCCAAAACCATCAAGTTTTCTTCTATTTTTCCAGTTCCTTTGCATGTTTTACATTTATCATCAGTATATCCTCTACCTTTACATGTTTTACATTGAACTGCTTGAATTGACTCATACATAGGTACTTTATCATCATCTTTCCAATTTTCTTTATTTATTTTACCAGCACCTTTAAAAGAATAATAAGTTTCTCTGCTTACTTTTGGTGCTAAAACAATATTCTCATCTTTCTCCTTGGGAACAGCTCCTAGAGTTTTTTTAACAGCAAAATATATTGCGGCTTCCTTCATAGTTTGTTTTACATATTCTGCTGCACTTATCGCATCTAAGGAGAATATGGCTCCTTTTGTTCCAAACTGCTTTTCCATATTTTTGCGATCTTGTCTTACAGCACGTTGCTTCCATTTTTCGAAAATATCATCTAAATTAGGTGTCTTTATACGCACATCTGGCACTTTTCTAATCACTTAAGAATTTTTTTTTTATGAATTGAAATTATAAAAATATAAAATAGAATTATATATAACTCCTTCTCAATTTAAGCTGAATTTTTTTTTATCTTTAATCAGATAATAGAACACAAATTACTAAAATAGATTAATTTTAAAATAGATTAATTTATATTTTTATATAGATAGAATTCATAATCTTTAATAATAAAAAAAACTGAAGGAATCGAAAAATGTCAGCTGAGGAAAGACAAGCAGTAGAATACTTTAAACAATGGATAGACAACGGGGGACTTAGTGAGTGGATAACACACTTTTTAAACCAAGGGGACGAAGCTAAGCTTAGAGAAATTAAAGAGATCTATGATAAAATCAAAGCCGTATTTGGATTCTAAAGAAATTTTTTTATTTTATTTATTCTGGTTTATATGTAGAATATAAAAGTGTTTTAATTTGACTTCTCCTTTAAAGAAATTTTTCATAGTTTTAGATAAAAATCGTGAAGCTAAAAAAGATCCAATTTTCAATGTAAATTTCTTTTATTTAAAATCATTTAAGCAAAAAAATTTTAATTTTTCTTTTGTTAATGAACCATTTTTTAGAGGTAATGTTATTTTTGGATTAGATTTCAAGAATAAAATACGTCCATTAAGTTTTAACAAAATTGATAAGGATGGAACAATAATCCCTGTAAATCCACGTATTTTTAAGAAATTTTTACTATCTAATGAGAATAAATTCATTGCTTTTTCAAGTCAAACTCCTTCGGAAGACGTTCAACCAGTAAAAGATATGTTGAGAAATTTTCAATTTGATAAGAATAAGATAGTTAATTTAACATTCTGTCATTCATGTTTGGATAAACAAAAATTTACAATTTTAAATGAGGGCTTTCAAATTAAATCTTTGAAAAATCAAGAAATTTGCTCGGATTGTGCATATGATATTATTCTTAGACAAGCAAAACTCTCAGGCTTATTTTCTGAAGGGAAAGTCAGTCCCAAACTAAAAAATTTCTTTCAGCATATGATTTTGAAATTCAAAGATATCAAAAAAGTCATTTTGGCTTTTAAGTCTGATTTTGACCCAATTTTGAATAGAGATGTAACATTGTATGACATAGAGAAAAGTCCTACTATAAGTAAGAAATATCTTGATTATAAAGTAGAAAAATTAGATATCATCTCATCATTTAAAACAATACTGAAAAATCAGAATATATCTGCTTTATTACCAATCCAAGCAATTGCTGTTGAAAAGGGTCTCTTATCGGAATACAATGATCAATTAATAATGGCTCCAACATCAGCAGGTAAAACATTAGTAGGTGAGTTAGCAGGAGTTAGCAAGGTGCTTAAAAACAAAAATGAAAAGATGTTGTATTTAGTTCCAATAGTAGCCTTAGCTAATATAAGAACTGAATCTTTTAAACAGATATACAAACCTTTAGACATAATAATTCTTAAAAGAGTTGGAGAATCATTATTTGAAAAAAAAGAAGAGGATGATAATTTAGAAGATCTAATTAATGCAGATATAATCATCGCCACTTATGAAGCCATTGATTATATATTAAGAAGTGGAAATAAAAAAAAATTAGGAAATATTGGAACTATTATTATCGATGAAATTCAAACCCTTATAGATCCAGATAGGGGTTTTCTTTTGGATGGTTTTATTGCTCGCCTAAAAACTCTTTTTGAAGCTCAATTTTTATATTTGAGTGCTACAGTTGGAGAACCAGAGCTCCTTGCAGAAAATTTGAATTGTGAATTAATAATGTACAATAATAGACCCGTTCCAATCGAACGCCATTTATTATTATGTTTGAATGAAACAATTAAACAAAAATTTATTGCAAGGATTGTCAGAAAAGCTTTTTCAAAAAGATCAATATATGGGTATAAAGGGCAATCAATAATTTTTACAAATACAAGAAAGAAATGTGAATCCCTAACTCAATATTTACTTTCAAAGGGAATTAACGTAAAAGCATATCATTCGGGATTAACAAACGAAGAAAGACAAATTATTGAAACAGAGTTTCAAGCACAAGAAATCGCAGGTGTAGTAGCAACTGCAGCATTAGCTGCAGGAGTAGATCTCCCTGCAAGACAAGTTATATTCGAATCTTTAGCAATGGGAATAAATTGGTTATCAGTAGCAGAATTTGAGCAGATGTTAGGAAGAGCTGGAAGATTAAAAAAACATGAGTTAGGATTTGCATATGTTCTTGTAGAACCTGGGAAGATTTACTCTCCGAAAATGAAAGAAACCGAAGAAAACATTGCCATAAAATTATTGAATGGAAAAATTAAAGATTTTGAGTTAACCCCTAATGATGATAAATCTCTTACAGAAATCCTAGCGTTTATCTCAGTTTTTAAAGAAGGAATTACAAAAGATAAAATATATGAGTTTTATTCATATTTAATTAATGATAACTTTGATTTGGATGTATTTCTAAAAAAATTAAATACTTTGAAATTGATAAGAACAAAGGAGAATTTTCTTATCAAATCAACACATTTAGGGCAAGCAATTGCTAAATCTTTCTTAAAAATTGAGCATTGTTTAGAAATTATAGAAATTATTAAAAAAAATGAGAAATCAATTAATGAAATAGCCCTTGAAATCAAACCAATTAAAAATGTATATTTAGCTAAAAAAGTAGTTGCTGATTTGGCTAAAAATGTTAGTATGAAGTATCTCTCAAATAATTTATTTAGCGCAAGTGTATTATCATTAATGAATGCTGATTATGTGAGAAAACGAAAAACCTTTTCTAACGAATTTATTGATTTCATAACTAAATTAACAAGAGATATTTTCAATTGTAATTGCAAAGATAATCCCTATTGTGATTGCGGGAGATTAAGACTTGAAAAAATAATTTTAAATCTGCGAATTAATGAAAACTTGTCTATAGAAGGGATCTCTAGTTATTTAAATGATGAATATAATATAATTGTATTTAAGGGGGATATTATTGATTATTTAGAAAATTTAATTTACAGTTTAGAGAGTATAAAAAACATTATAGAAGGAATAATGAATTTAAGTATCAAATATAAAAAAGAACTTTCAGAAATACCTAAGATAATTGAGGGCATCAAGTATTAAGTATATAAATTTATTATATCGTAAAAATTTATTATAATTCAATAAGATTTGATTTGGACAATTAAAATTTGACTGAAAAATTTTATGCTCTATTCTATATTTCTTTTTAGCCATTCTGGTTCACTAATATATGAAAAAAACTTCCAAGATATTGACTCTGGGAAAATAGAATTATTTAGTAGCTTTTTTTCTGCTATAAAGAGCTTTATTTCAGAATTAGTACTTGAAGGTTCAAAAGAATTGAAGAATATTGAGTTAGGTGATTACACAATTTATATAACATCTTTGGAGGAGATAAAAACAGATTTAGTGATTATTGCTGATAAACAAGATTATAGGAATATTACTAAATTAACTCCAAAATTTATTAGAATTCTATTAAAATTTAAACAGAAATTTCTCGATTGGGATGATAATGAAAAAGAACTTAAGTTTTTAGATAATTATTTTTCAGAATTGATATTGTCTAGCAAAAAATTAATAGAAGGGACTTCATTACTCGAAAAACCAGAACATTTTTTAAAATCCATTTGGTCACATAAAAAAGATCTTTCTGTACAAGAAAAAAAAGTAATAATTCAAGAAAGAGAATTGCTAATTGAGAAATTCAATAAAGCAGCGGTTATTGAGAAATTACTAATTATAGAACGAATACTTGAATTATGCGAACGATTAAAAGATGAAAGATTTTTTATAGTTTACCAAGACGAATTAAAAAAACTTAAAGATTTATATAAGGATACGAAGCTTAAATTGAATTATTATTTAAATAAAGTAAAGACATCATTATTTGCTGCACTTGAAGGAATGGGTTCCAAAGCTATTCGTGATGGTGACTTCAAGGAAATTTATATTAATTTATACTCGTTTTCAACTAAGTTAAAGCTTATGTCTTCAAAAAGCAAATGGATAGAGTATAGAGATTTAGCTTTAAAACTGATCAATAAGGAAGAGGTTTCTGATAAGGAGCTTACTACGACCATATCTTCAATCCTAAATATGAATGACAATATTGAGGATTATCTTAATTAAAAATTAAATTAAGTGTAATTCAATAATATCATTATCTTCTAAACGATATTCTGCACCTACTTTTTTACGCTTTTGACGATCTGCTTCTCTGATAACTATTGCATGATCGAATAATTCAACAAAACTTCTATGAATTTTATTAGCAACCTCTTTTACAGTAGCATTTTCTTTATCGATAACTAACGGCTTTTCTGCAATATTTCCAGAACTCATAGTGTAAATTCTAATTTTATCTAAATATTTCAGGATAATTTCACCAAAATTATCAGGAAATTCACTTTTTTTTACACTAGTTCCAATGATTATTGGAAATGTATTTGAATATAATTGTTTTAAATGTTCAAATACTTCTTGAGTATGAGCTAGATCCCCCTTAGTACCAATTATAATTGCTTTTTTATAGACTATTGAAGGATTTAATGCATCAACAACTTCTTCAAGTGTAATTTTACCATAAACCCTAACTATTGCATTTCTAAGGCCTCCTTCATGAACAATTTCTTTTATTCTATCAGTTAGTTCATCAAGATTATCATTAGTGCTTTTTGCTTCACTTGTTAAATATAAGACTTGAATTTTATTAGAACCTGTTTTTTCAATTGTTAATAATGGTGGAGGGATATTTATCCTAATATTTGCACTATTTAATTCATTTAATAATTGACTCATTTGGTCTTCATAATTCCGTGATAGATCAATACAAATGCAAATTAAATCGCAAGATCTTAGCTGAGAAAGAATTTCCTTACCATTTCCAATTCCATTTGAAGCTCCTTCCATTAATGCAGGCATATCAACAATTTGATATCTAATTTTATTATATTCGTAAATTCCTATTTCAGGAATTGGAGTAAATTTACCAATCTTTTCTTTCGCAGCACCAGTTAAATAATTTAAGAGTGAAGTTTTGCCAGCTCCAGGTGTATGGAAATCACTGATTAGGATTATTTGAATTCCTTCTTTCTTTATTGAGAAAGGAGATATAATTTTTTGAATACTTCTCTGTTTTTGTCTCTTTTCTTCTAACTCACTTTTCATTTTAGCTAAGCGAGAGCGATTTAAGGCAACAATATTTTCTGTAGCTTTATGTTTAGGAACTAAAGATAAAAATTCTTCAAGTTTTTTTATTCTTTCCTCTAGAGAACCAGCATCTAAATACTCTTGATATTTGGCTTTAGCTTGAGGGGGTAAATTAGAGCTCAAATTAAAACCTCTATAAGTTAATTAAAATATAGATCGGAATCTATCTTCTGTCTTTAGTTTTAAATCGCCTAAAAGATCATTGATTCGACTCTCAAATGCTTTAAAGTACTTATATTTTTTTTCAAAAATATCAAAGAGAGAATATCTATTAAGAAAATATGATAAAATCTCAGTTAAATATTGTTTAACTAATGGGGCATCCGTTTCTTTTTCAATTATGGCATAAGATAAAAGAGGTTGCTTATTATCGGGATCATCCCCTGGTAAGGCAATCATTTCTGAATAGCAGACTAATTTAAATGAAGCAAGAGATACTACATTTATATTGTCCCCAAAGACTTCAGTTGTAAAGGATTCTAATGCAGATAGGAATCCTGCTCTTAAGTCGGCATCCAAAATGTTATCTGATGAAGAATAGTATTTGATTTCAATGAGATTCTTAGTACCTAAATTCACGCCCACTTCAAGGATTGCCATAATTCAGATTTTTTTTTAAGTTTATATCTTACTTTGGTAAGATTATATGTTTTATATTAATAATTAATATATTTATTTCTATTTCTTTTTAGACCATTAATCAATAAATTTTTAATTGTTTTTTATATGCAATGAAGGTATTTTGGAGCAAAAAAGCTACTGTAAGAGGTCCTACTCCCCCCGGAGTTGGAGTAATTGCAGCGCATTTATCAATAACATCACTAAGATTAACATCTCCATATATTTTCCCTTCAACTCTACTTTGTCCTACATCAATAATTATAACTCCTTTTTTGATTTTCTCACTAGTTATAAAATTTGGAATTCCTACTGCTACGATTAATATATCAGCTCTTCTCATATGTTCCTCTATATTCTTCGTTGATGTATGGCACACCGTTACAGTTGCATTTCGTTTTAAAAGCATGAATATTAGTGGTTTCCCTACAAGATTGGAACGATTAACAATAACTACGTCTTTCCCTTTAAGATCTATATTATAATGTTCGAGTAAAGCTATAATACCTTTAGGAGTACATGCTGATAACTCTTCATTATAATCAAAAAGTAAACCTTTATTTATGGGATTAAAACCATCTACATCTTTAATAGGAGATATCTTTTTTATGAATTCATTAGTACTATTACGTAATTTTGTAGGAAGAGGTAATTGTAAAATAATACCATGAACAGTTTTATCCTTATTTAATTTATCAATTTCATTTAATAACTCTTCATCAGAAATTTCTTCATTTAATTTTACTAAGATAGATTCAATACCCACCTCTGTACACTTTTTTCGTTTTATATTAACATATATTTCTGACGCTGGTTCTTCACCAACTAAGATTGCAGCTAGTTTAGGTGTGATTCCCGTTTTTTTACTAGATTTATTAATTTCTTCTTTTAATTCTAAATTTAACTTATCCGCTAAATTTCTACCATTTAGAATTTTGTTTTCCATCATTAAAAAATGAAATTAGTTGATAATATCAAAACATTTGAAACTTTTTCTAAATTTAAATAAGATTATTAATATAGTCATAAAGAGTAATAAAAGAGATTTATATTCTTCTTTTTCGCCAAATAACGTAGATAAGAACAATAGCGAATCCAATACTTCCTAAAACTGCTATTAAAATCCAAAGATTAAACTCTACCATCCAAATGTCTTTATTTAATTCGCTTAGAGAATCAAAAGCTTTTAAGATTTCGAAAGCAAAATAAGAACTGACAATTGAAGATAATTTTTGTTCATCGCCAGCAATGGTATCTACAAAACCCCCATCTATAAAGTTTTGACGATCTATTACCCAACTGACTGTAGGGCTTTTATGTAATTCTTGAGGATTTATTAAATCTATCTTATTAACACAATAAAATGTACTGCTAAGATGAGCATCAATTGCCAATTCATCAGGCAAATATCCCCCATAATTATCTATATCACTCGTATCGTTTACATAAAATGATTTAAAATAATCTAAAGTCTGATTATAATCAACTAGGTCATATATGGTGAATCCTAACTCAGTTAATATTGAGACCGCATAATATGTACTTAATAGAGTGGAGGATAAACTACTATTTCCTCCATAACCTCCATCGCTATTACTGCAAGATAGAACCCAATTTTTATGTTTAGTCACATTTTTATCAATAGTCACTGATTCATTAATTAAAGAGAAGATTCGAATGGCAAAATAAGTCGTACTTAAGCTAGCATATGTAGAAGTATTCGATACAGAAAAACCCCCTCCTTCTTGTTCAGTCTGATTAAGATACTCAGAAATTGTATCTTTTAAATCGGCATCAATAGAAACTTCTTCTTCCAAAATTTCAAGTGATTTTAATAGAAAATATAAATCATAAATAAAATTCTCTTCATTAAATATCTCAGTTATATTCTCTTTTAGATTATCCGTAAGTAAAGATGTCTCATGAGGATTTCGTCCAGAGGAATCTAAGAGATACAATGCATAAGCAGTAGCTTCATATGATACTGTTTCACCGTTCTCATTAGAATCTGAAAATCCAAAACCTTCAATTTCATTACTATATATAAAATCGATTAAGTAACTTTTACGGGATTTACCTAAAACTGCAGGAATCGCATTTAATAAAAATAAAAGCACTAAAACAATAACAATTAGGTTCAGATATTTACTCTTCACTTATAGAAAACCTTAATATGATACTGTATTACTAAATTTTAATTTCTAAAATTTAACTTGGAATTAAAAATTAACTATATTTAATTGAATTTGTATTGAAATTTCAATATAAAAGAATATTGTAAATTTCCTTTTCTCCTAATCATTAAGACATAAATGAAAAAAATTTTAAATAGAAGAATAAAAATAACTCTTTTACGGTAAGAACAAAATATAATAAGGCCATTTCCCTTTTAGTTCAATAATCCACTTTTTCATGAGGTTTTGACGATCCACGTTCTCATTTTTAATAAAAAGACCTGCATCATGAGCACCTGACCTCATATAATTAAGTATTTCAGAATTCTCACACGTGGCAGATTGATTACATTCACTACAATCATTTAATTTTTTATTCACCGCACAACCTCTAATTTCACAATCTGACCTTCCTCCACCCTCTAAGCACCCTTGACATAAAGGTATAGATCTTATCAAATCAATTCCCTCCAAAAATTCATTGAAATTAAAGCCTTTTGGAGCCCAATTTTCCAAACCATAATTTTTAATGATTTCCTCATATCTTTTAGTTAATTCCCTTAAAATTCCATTCCCCACTACACAACTGCCACACCAAATTCCACAATATCCAATCTGATCTTTAACGTTTTCAAAAGGTTTAATATTCAACGTCCAAATCCTCTAATTTTTTTTGTTTTTATTCTATAGTAATTTCAAGTTAAATAGAGTAAGATAAATTATATTAAAATATCTGTTAAAACTATTTTTCAGTTTAAAGGATTTCACTGATATCTCGATATAATAAAGCTCTATCTGATTGGAATTGTTCATGAGTAATGAAAAGTTGTAAAAAACTAGGGAGACTACCTAATATTGCTGCTCCATTGAAAATAGCATAATGAAGATTATCTGGAACAAAAAATCTAAGAAGCTTATTTGCAGATTCAAAAAATTCAGAAAATTCTTTAGCAGCAGTTTTTTTACTAACTTTTTCAGGAATACCGACTTTCTCTAATTCCTCGATGGCTCTTCCACAATAAGGACAGAAAACCGAAGAAGGATCCGTGATTTCTTTTTTACATTTTGGACATCTAACTGTAACTCCTTCTTCCATTTTTTTATCTTTCTCTGGTTCGGGACCAATTTTTATTTCAGGTACAACCATACGAGCATTGCAAGAGGGACAATATTCTATTCCAGTACTTAAATCCACGTAAGCTCCGCATTGAGGACATGTATCTTCTCTTTTCTTTTTTATTTCCATTGCTTGTAATTTTATTAATTCACTTTTCACTTCGGACATTGGAGTAACTGGTTTAGGAATACGTCCCAATTGAGGAAGTAGATTATCTAATTCTGATTCAAATCTTTCTTGAAAACCACTATATGAAAGATTCCCTCCCGAAAATACTATATGAGATAAAAGTTCACTCCAATATTGTTTATCCATAATTTTCAAACAAGAAATAACTGCGTCTTGAATACTTGCAACATTCCCATATCCTAACATACCAGGGTTAAATAAAACTTCAGGAGCTTCATAGAGGATATGACTAGGGATTTTTATACTCGATCCATCAGGCATATTATAACTTAATTTATCCCCTGCAGTAGGAGATTTTTGAGGATCTAAAATAAAATGACAATTTTTTTCCTTAATTTCTCGAATTATCTCATCAACAGCTGAAGATGCTATACTTATTCCTTCTCTCATTAATAGATTTTTTAGGTTTTGATTAACATCAACACCCGCAAGCTTTATTTGTTGGACTGCTTGATGAACAATTTGTCCATTAATAACTGGAACAACCCAAGTTAATCCATCACCACTTTCTATAACCAAACCTGATGTGAGACCAACACTAAATATAGATAATAAAGGTGTTGGCATCATCATTAAACTTTTAACTCTATGCGTTTCAAAAAGAACTCGTGCAATATATTCTTTAGTTTCTTTTTGTACAAACGGCGCTTCAGTATAAAAAACAGGATATTCATAAAGATTGTCAATTCTTAATAATGTATAAAAGATATAGTTTAAAATCTCATAGTAACTATCCCAATCCATAATTGTCCCTCTCTGGATTGGATATTTTATTTTTAAAACGCCCCGCATACGTTCTGCATCATTTCCAACATATATATTGCGCGCTCCAACGTCGACTAATACTGCTTTATATTTTTCAGTTCCAGTAATGCATGGAAATACAAATCTAGGACTAGGTTCTCCAGCAAAACCTATTTTTACATATGCTGAGCCAATGTCAATTATAATTGGTGTTCCGGGTAGAGGTATTGCCATCCTAGATCAAAATTGTTTTTCTATTCTAATTTCCTAATAATCGTTAATATTTCTTTAATCTAATGATATTATAATATTATAATAATAAAATTTTCTTAATTATATTTCTTTTTACACAGAAATTTTTCGTAAAATGAGATATGATATTTATTTTATAGAACTATAGTTTTAGATGTTCTAATAATGATTTGAGAATATTGGTTTGTAATAATAATCCAATTAGTTCATTATTCTCATTTACTACTGGTAAACGTTCAATGTTTTTATCAAACATTAGCGTTAAAGCCTGCTTTATAGTGGTATCCTTTTTAACGATAAATGGTTCTGGAGTCATTAAATCTTTAACAGTTTTATTTGGAGATTCTAAACTCATAGCAAATCTAGCTAATCGGATGTCTCTTTGTGTAATAATTCCAACTAGTTGTTTTTTCGTAGAATTTTTTACAACAGGAAGACCACCAATATTTTTTCTTAACATTAAAAGTTCTGTTGTACTGATTTTTTCATTAGGAGTCGTGTAAAGTGGATTTTTTACCATAATCTCAGATACTTTAACTTCTCCGAAATTATTTAATTGATCTTCTACCATTCTGTTAAATTAGTAATTTAATTCTAATCCTTTGTTAGAAATAATCAATTTAAAAATTAAAATGTAATTATTAATTAATCTTCATCATTTCACCGAGCCTCTTCTCAGCTTTTCTAATTTCTTCTAGATATTCATTATAGCTCTTTAAGAGGTATCGCCCCCATGCATTTAATTTTACCCAACCACCTCCTCCACTCCCACCTTTACTAGTATCAACAGGGCTCATACCTGTTCTCTTCTCAATCCTCTTTAATATATTCCAAGCATACTTATATGAGTAATTACACTCTTTTGCTGCTTGAGTCAATGACCCCTCTTTATTTTTTTCGAGATTCTGAAGCAAATTCGCCCACCCTGAACCCAATATACTTTTATTTTCGAATTCTAACCAGATTTTAATACCAAAGCGTATTTTAGATTTTAAATCTTCAATTTTGGGTTCTTTAGACATAATTATTAATTATTTTTAGATTATTTAATTATTTTATTATATCTCTTACAGAAAAAGATTAAAGTTAGGAGATTTTTAATTTTTTATTAATTAATGGTTTGAATTTATGCATATACCTAGAAGTAATAAAATTAAAGAAGGAAGAAAAGTCTTTAATGATTTATATTATTTCCCAGAAAACCAAATACTCGATTGCAATCAATATATTATTGCCGATCAAACATCTGATGAACTTGCTTTATTTGATACTGGCAATGGGGCAAGTTTAAAAGGTTTATTTGATGGTATGAAAAAATTGAATTTAGATCCAAATAATATAACTAAGGTATATCTCACACATGAACATGTTGACCATGTTCTAGGAGTGTATAAAATATTGGAAGTAATGAAAGATAATCCTCCTAAAATATTCGCTTATGGTGATACTGCTAATATATTAAAGGAGGGTAATGAATCTAAAATCTTCCCTGGAGATTGGGGAATTGGACCTGAAATGTTTGGTATAAAAATAGAACCATTAGAAATTATAAATCTTATTGGCTTAGTTGAAACTCAAATTTTTCCTGGTTTTTCTTTTCAGATTCATTATACTCCTGGACATTCTCTTGGTTCGATAAGTTATTATGATCCAAATCATAAAATATTGATACCGGGAGATTTAGTATTTACAGGAGGGAGTTTTGGGAGATATGATTTTCCTGGAGGATCCCTTAATAAATTAGTCGAATCAATAAATTTCGTGAATAATTTGGATGTAAAATACCTACTTCCTGGACATATGGGTATTAGCGAAAATGGAAATCAACAAATAGAACTTTCATATCGGATGGTTCAATCAGTTAGATCATTTTATTAAAAAAATTCTTAGTTAAAAAATAGAAATTTTTTTTAATGTAAGTGTTATATAGATTTTTAATTAAATCCCTATTATTTTAAAATTTAAATTAGAATATGATTATTATGGAAGAAACTAACAATAAAAGTAATAGTTTATTGGAAAAGGAAACAATAGTTTTAAGAAATTTTTCAAAAGGAATATTTTTCTTACCTTTGTTTGTAATATCGATACTATTTTGGATAATTCAAGCATTTCTAAAGGAATTAAATCCGTGGCTAGGTGGTATTTGGGTAATTATATTTTTTTCGAATTTTAGTGTAACTGTATTAGATTTTCCATCATATAGGGTCTTAATTCTAATTCTTATTACTGTTATCGCTGTTTTGTTAGTTATCTTTTTTAGTTTAATTCCTATTTTGGAACAAGAAGGAATTCTTGGGGAGGAATTTAATCTTGGACTTCCAGCAGAGTTCTACATGATAATGACCATAATTTTAGGGTTGATTTTAGGACTAATTTTTATTACTACTAGATTTGATTACTATAAAATTGAGAGAAATGAAGTTTATCATAAGAAAGGCATGTTTTCTTTATCAACTGAGCGATTTCCAGTTAGAGGTTTAAGGATCAAGAAAGAAATCCCAGATTTATTTGAATATATGATGTTAAAAGCAGGTACTATTAGTTTGATATGGAAAAATAAAATCGTTATTCTTAATACAGTCTTGAACGTTAAGAAAAAAACTAAGCAAATTGATGATCTTTTAAGTCATCTCCAAGTTGTAGTTGATTAAGTCTTCAATAATAAGATATCCAGATATCTATCAGTCAAAATATATGTATGTTCTTTCCTAATTTAAAATATATAGATAAAGTAGGTTAGTAATTAAGATATTATTATTGCTTTTAAGTCAGATCAAAATGATAACAATATTTAAATAACACATCTATCTTTTATTTTAATAATCCCTTTATTTTAATTAAAAACTTTTAAAAAAATAGTGAAAATTTATGTCTGAAAAAAAAAAACCTAAATACCCAACTGAGATCTATCTAAGATCATATCCTAAAATTATATTCTTTTGGCCGTTACTTGTGGTTTCATTTTTTTGGTGGATAATTCAGCTTTTTAGTGACGAACCTGTCGGTTGGTTAGGAACAGTATGGATGATTGTATTTTTCACAAATCTATTCATAACCGCTTTTGACTTTTCTTCGACTAAATTCTTTGTCTTGATTCTGGTAGTAGTCATTGGATTATTACTCGTAGCATTTTTTGTTTTACCCAATCTTGCTGTGGATATAGATTTTGGAGATTTCAATCTAGGATTAACTGAAGGCTTTTATCTTGTTACCACAATAATCCTTGCACTTATTTTAGGATTCGTTATGCTTAGTGCAAGATTTGATTATTGGAAATTAGAACGGAACGAAATATACCATAAATCTGGTATTTTTAGCTCTGCTGAAAGATTTCCAGTAAAAAGCCTACGTCTAAAAAAAGAAATTCCTGATGTTTTTGAGTATTTTTTACTCAGAGCAGGTTCAATGACTTTATTGCCAGGAAGAGCAGATGAAGTTATTTATTTACCAACAGTTCTTAATATCAAAAAAAAAGAAGAACAAATCGATTGGCTGTTATCTCATGTTAGTGTTGAACCCGACGAGATAGACTCATGATTTTCATCTCTGAATAACTCAATGATTAATTTAAATTTACTTTTTTATTTTTATTGTTTTGTTTTTTTTTATTTTTTTTTTTAATATTCTATTTTATATGATGATAATGATTAAATTTAAGTTTAAAATCTGACTTTTAAAACACACATTATGTCTCACCCTCCAATTCTTTTATTTGATTTTGACGGTGTAATCATAACTCAAAAAGCTCTCGAGTATACAGCATTAAAATATTTAAGAAAAAAATTCTATAAGTGGCAAAATATAGAAAATTTAAGGCTAATTGATTTAGCTCGTTTATTTGAAGAAGCTGATTCAAAAAATAGAATTAAAGCATTAATAAATGTGTACAAGGTATATAAGGATTATATCCCTAGTAGATGGAGAAGATTTTTATTTTTCATCAAATTCAGACGATCTTATCCTAAATATGAAAAATATGAAACATTAACGCAAAATTTAGAAGAAATTTTAATTGAATTCAAAAAAAGAGGTATCCCTATGGGAATTGTATCAAATACAAGTAGAGAAAGGCTAAATAATTTTAGAAGTAGACTTAATTTAGATAAATTCTTTTCTGTTTTCATTTCTCGAGATAATTCTCTATATAGAAAACCAAACCCATATCCAATCATAGTAGCTTTGAATAAAATTAAAAAAGAATTTAAAATTTCTTCGATAAATAAAGAAAATGTGTTTTATATTGGAGATTTACCTCCTGATATTGAATGTGCTAAAAATGCAGGAGTGAATAGTATTGCTTTACTCTCTGGTCATGGTAATAAGAACGACTTAGAGAAATCCAAGCCAATGATTATTCTTCAAGATATTAAGAACATTTTAGAAATTGAAACATTCAAAAAATACTTAATTCATTAATCATTTAAGATTTTTGCATATGTTCAATCTGGAAGAATTTGATAACAATAATCTCATTTTAATTGTTGATAAATTAAATCAGTATTTAAAGAAGAATAAGATAGCAAAAGTATCAAAATTAATTGATGAATTAGAAGATTTATTAATCAATCAAGAGTCGCTTGCTATACCTATAACTTATATCTTGAGTATTTTGGCAGAGAAAAACTTTGAATTAATTTCTGAAAGATTAATTGAACATGTTGGAAGGTTTCTCCACTCTGATAATAGTAAACTTAAAATAAATTCAATTATTTTAATTGGATTTGCTATTATGGCTGAGAGTAAATACTATAATAAATACTCACTTGAATTTATTAAATTTTTATTAGATGAATCTAAGGATATTAGAGATAATATTCATTATTTTTTATTACAATTAGTTAAAAGAGATAAAGAAATAGTCATTTCAAATAAAAGCTTATTTATAGAGAGCCTTTTAGTTGAAAAGAGCGATGAAAATGTTATTTCTTTATTAAAATTACTAAGTCATTGTGTTGAATTAAATTTTGATCAACTCTATAAGTTTAGATTAGCTTCAAAATTATTAATAAAATCACATTTTCATGAAAAAAACTCTAAAATCTTTGTTGAATTGTTAAAGCTTATTAAAAAATTTTACCCATTTCTGAAAGAATATGATCTTGAAAATCAAAAACTTAAAGAATTAATTAACTTGTTGGATAATCAGTTTTTAATGAAAAAAATCAACTTTACAGCCATTTCTAAGGAAAAGGAAATAAATTTGAAAGATTTTATGAACTTTTTTAAAAATTCTTTACTTAAAGATGAAAAAGTTTATTTCTATACTAAATCAAAGGATGATATAATTTGTATTTATGAGATTGAAAAGCAAAAGCTTCTTAACTTTTTTAAAGAAGATAGAAAAATATCTAATGAAAAAATCTTTAAACAATTTTCTCAAATAATCGAAACCGATTCAGAATTAAAAATTTTTATAAAAACACTACTTAACTTGAAAATTATAAACGGATTTTATTCAAATTTAGGTAATTTCTATCCTTATGATTATCTAAAATCGCAATTAATACATAATTTTCGATTAAATGGAATGGTTAATTTAAAAAATTATAATTATCTACCACCTCAATTTATGTATGATCTTATTCAAGTCATAGCAAAATCTTTGAAAGAACAATTGTTACTTGGAAAAAACAAGAATGCCTATTATTCATTAAAAAAAATAAATGACCAAATTAATTCAGAAGCAGCTAAAAATATTATTATTGACTTAAAATCGTATCGAGAAAGATTATTAGATAAAGAGTTTATCAAATTAATTCAAAATTTACCAAAAGAATATTTAACTAACTTTCATAAGGGAACGCAGTGGTTAACTAACTTAGGTCTGTTAAAATTGAAAAAAGAAATTGAAAATTCAAAGTTGGTTGGATTTTTTAATATAAATAAGGTATCAGACAAATATTTGATTAAAAAAACATTACTAATGGATATCTTAGAGCATAATATTGATTTGAGAAGTGGGATTTGGGATAAAAGTAAGGAAATTTTCTACTATTCAAAATATTTAAAAGAGCGGATTGATGAGATTAGTTTAATTCCTGAAGAACAGGAAAAAAAAGTGCAAATTTTTGAATTAGCAAATGAGTTGAATATAGAAGAAAATCATATATTAACAAAGATTGATGAAAATCTTCGTTTAATTGGGGAAGAAATCATAGAGAAAGAACAAATAAAAATAAGTGAATATCTTGAAAAGACAGGGATGGAAAATGATAAGTTTATCGAGTTTTTAAATGATTTAGGATTAACTTATTTAAAGAAAGGAGATACTTTAATTTTTAATCCATTAAAAATTGAGGATGCTAAAAATGATATCAAATATACTTTAATCGATAGATCGAGATCTGCTGATTATATTTCTTTGGGAACTTTTGAGATAACGTCAGATTTAGTTGAAAATTTAATCAACGATTTACTTAAAGATGGTAAATTAAAAGGGATATTTTATAATAATGAAGATGAAATAATTTTTTATACTGAAAGAGGAATTCGGAAATTAATGCTAGAAAATAATTTTCTTTTTTCTTTTCACGATCTTTTTTATGGTAAGGACTTATCCGAAGAAGAAATCAAATTATTAAGAGATATTTTTGATGATTTAGTTAAAAAACGTAAATTAAGAGGTAATTTTGATGAAAGTTCATTAACATTTTCTAGTGATGAAGTATTATTTGCTAATGATTATAATACAAATTTACATGAATTTTCAAAGATGGTAGATTCTTATATTCAAAAATTCGATTTAGAATTTCTAAACATAAAAAAGATTTTAACTAAAAAAGATGAAACGATCTACCCAAAAGAAATTAAAGCAGTAGAAGAGTCTATTGATCGAATCAATGAAAAATATATATTTTGGAGAGAGGGGTTAGAATCTTTTATTAGAAGAGTAAATATAAAATTACTACGAGATCAAGGGTACAGCATTAAAAAATATAAGAGTTTACCAAAAGATGTTAAAGAAAAACAAGAAATTAAAGCTTTCGAGGAAGATATCGAAGTTTATGAACATATGAAAGTTTTTTATGGCTGGATTAAATTATTTAATGATTTAGAAATTAAATATCCAAATATAATATTTTATCAAAAAAGATTCATAAAAAATTCTGAAGACAATGAATCCATGAAAAAATATCATGAATTACTGGTAGATTTAAAATTACTCTAAAGAGTTTTAAAATTTGAATTAAGTTTAAATTTTTTTATTCTTATCAATCTGTGAAAGGAATTTTTCAACATCAATCTTTTCATTTGCTGTGATTTTATAAGTTTTCGGGTTTGTTACACCGTTAATCGCTAAGATTCCTTGTTCTTCAAGGTAATTCAGTGATCTCCATATAAAATTAATCTTTGAACGATTTGAAGATTTAATATTATAGCATCTTCTTATTTTCTTAGTATTTACAATGTTCACGTTATTATCTATTAATCTATTTATAGCATCAAGCGTGTCCTTCAAATTTTTTAAGAAAAAATCCATGTTTAAAAAGGATCCCTCTACTAAAGAAATTATTTGTGATTTAACTTATATTACAAATACTCTCCTCATTTAAAATATTATTAATTAAAAGATTAAATGATTTTTTGAGTATTATAAAATTATGCTTAGAACTTTATAAATTTTTTTTCTTTTAAGATGAATTTGCTTAAATGATTTAGTTTGTCAAAAATTATAACGCTACATTAGATAAAATTATATTAAAATCGATTTTTATAGATAAGGATTAATGTCGAAATACTCTTTTACCACAGAATACTAAAGCACAACCTAACTCATCTGCCCGTTTAATTACTGCACTATCCCTAATCGATCCACCTGGATTGATGATTGCTTTTGCTCCAGCATTAAAAGCAACTTCTAAGCCATCAGGAAATGGAAAAAAGGAATCTGTGCCCATAACAGAATTCTTTAAATCTTCCTTATGTCCAAATTCCACCGCTTTTTGAACAGCTAGTTTCACTACATGAACTCTACTTTGTTGTCCAGCTCCAATTCCGATGGTATAAATTCCAGTGTTATTTCTTTGAGCAAAACATGCTGAATTTGATTTAGCCCACTTTGAAACTTTATATGCAAATATTAAGGCTTCTTTTTCATTTTCATTTACTTGTTTTTTACTAACTACATTCCATTCTTTAATAACATCTTTGCTATCATATTCTTGGATTAAAATCCCACCTATTACTCCTCGAATTTCTAGATTTTTATATATTTCATCTCTCGTATTAAGAAGATCTCCAAATTCTAATATAATCATGTTCTCCTTCCCTTTTAAGATTTCTAAAGCCTCTGATTCGAATGAAGGAGCCATTATTACTTCTATAAATATCTTTTCTTTGTTCACAATAAAATCAGCGACTTTTTCCGTAATTTCTTTATTCATTCCCCAGATTCCCCCAAAAGCAGATAATGGATCACATCTAAACGCCATTTGAACGGATCCAAGTTGACTTTTTTTATCTATAGCCACTCCATTTGGAGATGTGTGTTTTAAAATTGTTGTAATATAATTTTCAGAATTGAAATCAAGAAGCATTTGCATACAAGTGTCAATGTCAAGATAGTTATTAAATGAAATTTCTTTTCCACTTAGTTGAATTAAGTTATGCAGACCAAATTTTGATGAAGCATCTTTATAATAAGCTGCTGCTTGATCCCAATTTTCTCCATATCTACATTCTTGGATTTTATCATAAACTTTAATAATTGTATTCGGAAATAAAGATGTGGGTTTATAATAATTTTGTAAATAATTTGCAATGACAGCATTATAATCTGCCATAATAGTAAAAACATCTTGAGCTAATATTAAACGAGTCTGCTCTGTTATGGCACCTTTGTGTTCTCTTAACTCATTAATAATTTCATCATAATAGTCTGGACTAGGAACTACTATAACATTAGGAAAATTTTTTGCTGCTGCTCTAATCATTGTTGGACCCCCTATATCTATCATCTCTAATGCATCTTCAAGTTTAATCCCTGGTTTTTCTAAGGCTTCTTTAAATTGATATAAATTGCAAACTACCATATCTATTGGTTTAATATCGTATCTTAGGGCATCATTAAGATCATTTTCCAAATTTCTGCGATAAAGTATTCCCCCTTCAATTTTAGGATGTAATGTTTTTACTCTTCCACCAAAAATTTCTGGTGATTGTGTATATTCTGAAATTTTTGTAAATTGAATTTGGTGTTCTTCTAATAACATCCCAGTTCCCCCCGTTGATAATAATTCAATACCAAATTCATTTTTTAAAACCTTTACAAAATCTATAATGCCACTTTTATCAAATACGCTTACAATCGCTCTCTCTATTTTTTTCATAAAAAATCACTTTATTCTTTATTTATTATAAATAATAGCAGTTTCAATTATAAAAAAAAATTTATATTCGTTAAATTTTATTAATAGATCTCTATTAAATATTTTAAAATAAAAATAAAGTATGTTAACTTATAGCCTAATAGCCTAGAAGATCGTGTGGTCTTTGTTCTCTTTGACCTATGGGAGTAATAATACCAAGTTCTGCATTTCTCATCTCTTTGATGCTTTTAGCACCCGCATATATCATACCATTTACTAATCCTTCTTTCAGTGTTGACAAAACACCAAGTAAATCACCAGTATAGGGGACATAATCACTTACGCCTTCAGTTAGCATTTTCGAGCCCTCTCCATATCTATCTGAAACATATCCTTTAGCTCGAGCTTCTGTACTTCCCATTCCTCTATATACCTTTACTTTACGCCCTTGTATTGTATCTAATAATCCAGGACTTTCAGTACACCCAGCAAAGAAATGACCTGACATAACTAAATCTGCTCCAGCGGCTATTGCCTTCGGAATATCTCCAGGATTCTTGAATCCTCCATCAGCTATTAATGATAATTTAGAATTATAATCTTGTATAGCATCAGCGGCTTGTGCAGTAGCATAAAGCGTAGGTGCACCTACACCTGTTTGTAATGAAGTAGTACAAATTGAACCTGATCCCATGCCAACTTTTAACCCAATAAATTTATCTTCATTAAAATCACATTTAGTAATTAAATGTTCTGCTGCCTTATATGTCCCAATATTCCCTAATACAAAATCAGAATCTAAAAATTCCATTAATTTTGCAGTACCTTCTATATCACCCTTCTTATAAAAATCAGCAACATCAATGAAAAATATATCCACATATTTTTCGATTTCTTTTAATGAATTTTGTGCTTGACTAGATTCTGGAAATTTGGGAGATAATGCTAAAGCACATAATAAATGGCCTTCTTCATCTTTTGATGCTAGTGGAAATTCAGGAGCTAAATCCTTTTTTGTGATTAAGCCTCTTAAATAACCATCCTTATCTATAATTGGCAATTTCTCTTTTCGAGATTCGTACAGAATCTTTAAAGCTTCTTCTCTTGAGGCTCCTGGTTTAATAGAAATGACGTCTTTAGTCATGTAATCCTTTACAACACCATTTTTCATATCATGTTCTAAAAAGGGAATATCTCTTTTAGTGAAAATACCACAAACTTTCTTATTTTCGTTTACAACGACAATTCCGCTTATATTATAGTTATCCATCATAAATTTTGCTTTTCTTAAAGGAGCATTAGGATTAATAGTAGCAACATCATCTATTACAAACGAGCGTGCCCTTTTTACGATTCTACACATTTCTAATTGCCTTTCATATGGAATATTTCGATGTAACACACCTAAACCACCATTTAGAGCCATTTTTATAGCCATTTCCTCCTCTGTAACCGTATCCATGGCAGCGGACAAAATAGGGAGATGTAAATAATATTTTCCCAAATTTGAAGATATATCTACTTCATCAGGATTAAAATTAGTAAAACCTGGTAAAATCAATACATCATCAAAAGTTGCAATAAGGTCGTTGTAATGGACCTTTTTTCTATAATTATCTGTCATTTCTAAGATCACCGATCTTAAGGTTAGTAAGATTTAATTTAACATTGACTAAATTAAATTTTAAATTTCTGAATTTTAATAATAAAGATAACCTAGCTTATAAAATTTGTTATGGCGCTAAATTATTGAAGTAATAAAATTTCTGAAAGAATTACTATAAAGTTTTTTACTAATCTCTATTCCCATAGAAATCAATAAATCTAATAGAACCTGTATCTGGATCAAAAATACATTCGATTTTACAAATTCTACAAATCGTCCTTCCATTATGATTATAAAAAAGCTTTTTCTTGCAAATAGGACACATTTTCGTATTAAGAAAACTTCTCTTCATCCTACCTCATCAAAAAAAATTAAAAAAAAAATCTATATAGGAATATCTTTTCTATCGAAAACAACAAGGCTAGCAAAAATTAGAGTAACATTGATGAAATATAAAGCAATGAAGTCCCGTATGAAAAGCCCGAAATCTTCGTGCACTAAATAATCAGAAGGATTGAAGTAGTAGAAAACAGAAATATATTTTATATCTTGCACTGCCTTGTCCATATATATATAGAACTCACCCAAAAAGAACATTAAAAATAAAACCATCACTCCTAAGGCCATTGATTTTCTTGAGTTAAGGAAAATTGTGGAAAAAAACTTGGCAAACATTGCCAATGCCCCAAGAAAAAGTACAACGATTATATATGTTAACCATAATCGATCAAAATAAAGTCCTTCTTTTTGGAATACCGAGGAAGATGCCATGCCACCCATCGTAATTAGGAAAAAGATACCCATTGTAGCCATAATGAATATGTAAAGGAATGCTATTTTACTGCCTAAAAATTGATCTCGAGTGACTGGTTTCGAGAGGGAAAGATCTATAGTCTTCTGTTCAACCTCTTGGGATAAAAGGCCACTAGCCATATAGATAATATAGATCCCTCCGTATAGCCACATAAAGGATAATAACTCTAAACCCCAAAATCCATATGGATTTGTAAATATTTCAACATCTCCAAAAAATTCTAACATCCCCTCTGGCCACGCTGCAATAATATCTTCTATTGCTGAAAGATCCATATCTTCTACCATATATATGATAAAGTAACTAAGTAATCCAATAACTCCACCAAGAATTAATAATATATACTTTTTTTCTAGGAGGGATATTTTAACTGATTTTATGAAACGCTTCATTTATTCCACCTCCATAATTTCTTTTTTTGATTTATCAACTAATCCCTTATCCCCTGTTTGATAATATTTTATAAAGATATCTTCAAGATCGGGACTTTCAATGTCTAAATCAACAATCGGCATTTGGGACAAGAATTCTAAAGCTTTAGGTAAATTATCTCTTGATATGGTAAACGATATATGAGTTTCATTTAAGACTATATTTTCTGCTAGTTCTCTAGGAATTTGATCTGAATATTTCTTAAGTTCTTCGACATTTGCAAATTCTACTTTAACTTCCTTTAGGGCCATACGTTTTAACTGCTGAATAGTAGCTACTTCAATAAGTGCCCCTTCTCTGATAACACCTACGCGATGAGCCACTTTTTCAACTTCTTGAAGTAAATGAGAACTTAATAGGACAGTTGAACCTGTTTCTTCTTGTTGGTCGTGGAGCATTTTATAGAAATCATTTGTAATAAGAGGATCTAATCCTGAAGTTGGTTCATCAAGGATTAAGAGCTCTACTTCAGGTGCGAGAGCAAGAATGATTCCTACTTTTTGTTTATTACCTTTGCTCAGTTCTTTTATTTTTCTATTCAGATCAAGGTTCAAACGATGAGCTAAATCCTTGATTCGGCGTTTAGAAATATGGTTTTTATATTGTCCTAGTAGATATTCAAGATTCTGAAGTCCTGTTTTTTCTGGATATAACCCTAACTCCCCGGGCAAATAAGCTAGTCGTTGACGAATAGCAACAGAATTTAAATTAGTGTCCAAACCAAAAACCTTTGCTTCACCAGAAGTACGGCGGATTAAATCCAATAATACTCGAATTGTAGTAGTTTTTCCAGCTCCATTAGGTCCTAGTAATCCAAATATCTCACCTTTATAAATCTCAAGGTTAAGGTTTTCAATTCCTCGTGATTTACCATAATATTTTGTTAAATTTTTTGTTTCTACAATTAAATTTTTGGACATTTTTTTTGATTCTCCATTCATAAAATTTGAAATTTGAGAATTGCAATAATAATTATGCAACTTACCTATTTAAATGTTTTCATAAAATTTGAAATTTAGGAAAATATTTAAATATTAGTTACTCCCTATTAATATATATTAAAATGCCAAACTATAAAACTTACAAAAATGAGCAGCAATTTCAACCAGAAATTTAGAAATTTAGAAAAAACGTTGTTAGATTATGCTCTAGAAATTGGACAGCGCCGTAGTAGTGAAAAAATTACAATTATCAACTTTTATTTATTTTTGTATGAAAGTTTAACGCAGAAAGAATTAAAAAAGCTAACTAATTTTTCAATAGGGACCATATCAACTCATTTAAATGCCATGATTAGTTTGGGGTTGATTGAAAAGAATTTGATTCCTGGAACTCACAAATATACTTATTCATTTATACTTAAACCAAAAGCTTATGCCTCGTCAGGCGTTGATATTGCATTAAATGCTAAGGCAGAAGCAGAACAATTTTTTCAGGGAATAAAAGCAAAGCTAGATGAATTGAAAGACAAAAAAGGTGCTAAATTCTTAAAGGGTAGAATAGAAGAATTCATTGATTATTTAACTATGATACAAACAATCTTTTCTCCTTTTTTGAAATTAAAAAAACAAGAGGGATCATAATGAATAAAACAGAATTTGATCCTGAAATTGTAGAAATAGAAAAAGAAATTATGAATTTCTTAATTAAATCCAAGTTGTTGGTAAAACTTAAACCCTTACTCATTAAAATTTTATCATTCTTTATTACTCGGAAATCTCTTACTCAGAATGATCTTAAAGAATTAACAGGTTTATCAGCAGGGACAATATCTCAGGAAATTCAAAAAATGCTAGAGAATAAAATCATAGAAATCACGGAAACTTCCGAATCTGGACAAATTAATTATAGTATGAACTCTGTACCAAAAGGATTTATGAATTTCAATAAGAGTGTCATAAATAATTTATTAAAATGGGAAAATGAGTTAACTAGGATTAAATATGAATTAGAGAAAGATAAAAAACAATATAAAGAATTTAAGGGATTTAAAGGAATGTATGACTTAATTAATGTCATACAACCTCTAATGCCATTATATAAAGAATCATTAGAAATTATTAACAATTTGAAATCTCAAGAGAAGAAATAAAATTACATGCGAATTAGGTTTCTTCGCGGTAGATATTGAATTCGGGGATCATTAATTAAAGAATCCAAATATCTCAAAAACATATCCTTATCCTGCTTAATGTTTTTTGATTCAAGATCACAATAATTACTAACATGGTCATTAAAAACCTGGGAAGTCACATTATCGCCTAAATTTGCTATGATATCTCTTTCTTCTTTTAGATTTTCTACTGGAGACAATAATTCAAATTCACCTGCTTTCCATTCATCCCAAAGAGGAGTACCAGGCATTACATTAAGAGTTCTAAATCTAAAAATCGTTGGATTTATTTCAGTCAATACACTTGCGGTTTCTTTTACATGTTCTTCGGAATATTTATGGCTTCCTAAACCAAGAATAATATATAGGCTAAGTTTAATGCCAGCACTTAAAATCTTTTTCCCAGCCTTAATTATTGACTCTGCATTAGTCCCTTTTTTCATTATCCTTAAGATTTTGCTACTTCCGCTCTCTAATCCCATATACACAATATCTAATCCTGCTTCTGCAAGCTTCTTTAATTCCTCTTCTGATTTTCTTAAAATATCTAGTGCTTTAGCATAACAGCTAATCCGTTGTACATTTCTAAGCCTAACTCTTACATACTTAACTATTTCAATTAGATACTCCGTTGGTGCGGATGTAGGATTTCCTCCAGCTAAAAATACAGGAAAACCATGATAATTTCTCTCAGCAAATTTATCTATATCTTTTTTTACATCGTCTATATTTCTTATAGCATAATCCTGAGAAACTCCATAAATGCCTTTATAAGTTCCACAGAAACGGCATTTATTCCATGAACATCCACCAGTTACAGGTATTAAAACTGAATATGCTTCTACTGGAGGTCTAATAACAATTTGTTCAGGGGGTATTTTTGTAATCATAAATGATTATTAAAGAATTGAAATAATTATATTTACTATCATTATAAAGGAAAAGGGATTTTTAGATATTATTATTATAAAATAATAATATTATCTTAAGAAGACCTTATTTGGACAATTAGTTTCTTTTAAACAAAATAAAAAGAATACTCTGACTCAATAATTGGTTGTCAGTTTCCTGTTTTTAAAGGAAAGGGCAAGCTAAATTAGAAGAATTAAGTATTTAAATTTAAAATTATTTTCTAAATTACATTTGTACAAATATTATTGAGTATTTTTATTTAATTTAGGGTTTTTTCAATTATGGTATCTAGCGATAAAGAAGCATTATATAACTATAAAGTTACGATTTGTGGTCCTGCTAGTGTTGGAAAAACCTGCTTATTTAACAGAATTTGTTTTAACTCATTTAATATAGACACATCACTCACAATAGGAATAAATTTTCACTCGATTTACTTGGGAATTCATAAGAAAGACCATTTAAATGACTCAAAAGAAAATTTTGTGTTAAATTCTATTTTTGATTTTGGAGGTCAGGAAAGGTTTAAACCTTTAATACCTAAGTTTATAGAAGGAGCTAATGGAGCTCTATTAGTATTTGATTTAATTAATTACTCATCTTTTGAGCAATTAGACTTTTGGTATGATAATTTAATTAAGTATGCTGTAGATTCTCAAATTCCCATTATTTTAGTAGGAAGCAAAAGTGATTTACTAGACAAAACAGCTAATACCGCAATCATCCCTGATGATATAATTCTTGAATATGTTGACGAGAAACATTTAGATGGCTTTTACAAAACCTCTGCCTTAGAAAATTATAATGTATTAAAAGTCTTTAAAGAGTTAAATAATTTGATGTTTAAAAAACAAAATAAACCATATATTGTATTATAAAACAAAATAGAAGATGTTTAAAATTCTCTCATATAAATATAATCTGAGAATTCATTAAAAAAGATTTTTTGTTCTTTATTTAAATCAGGATAAATATCTTTTAAGAAATTTTTAGCCTGAGAAATCAAGTTTTTCGAGAAATGTTCTGCTATAATAATTGCGTTTGTTTCACTAAAGATTTCTTCTACTAATTTAACATCGTTGTTAGATAAACTCTCTTTATTAAATATTTCATTTAATGTTTTTGATTGGACCTCGTCACTATTTTGGATAGCTAAAATATAAATAATTTTCTTTTTCTTTCTTTTGATATCATCTTTTAAATCAAGAATATCATCTCGAATAGCGTATGCTTGACCAATTCTAGCCATTGCTTCTGATAAGGGTTTAATTTGATAAAGTAAATTTCCCTTTGCTAAAATTGCTCCAATCTTGGTTGAAATCTCAAAGAGGCTAGCTCGTTGTAGCTCAGCGATATTTAAATACTGTTCTAAGGACATGGTTATTTTATGGTAATCCATATATTCTTCAATTATTTGTCCTTTCATTAAATAATCCATAGCCATTGTATATTCGTTTATAGCTAATAATTTTAGATTATCAGGGAATTTTGAAGATTTTAAAATATTTAATCCTAGCAGATAGCCTTGAAGGCCTCCCATTATTGAAATATCACGTGAAAAGTTTTCTATCAATTTATCTTTATTCGTGACATTTATTCCTTTAAATATTTTATTTATCTCATTTTTCAATTGAATATGAAAAGTAGGTTTCCCTCTTCTTATATTATCATTATCTATGAGATCATCATGGATTAAATATCCACTATGTAATAATTCTACAGCTAATGATACTTTTCGAATTTGATTTATTTGATCTTCTAAATACATTGGATTTATTATTCCTGTAAAGGAAGCAATTAATAAAATAGGATGAATTCTTTTAGCTTTTGGATTTAATATAAATTCCTCGAGTTGGGAAGTAAAATCTTTTAGAAGTATATCTTTTTCATCTCTATTCAATTTAGCAAAATAATCTTCTAACTCTTCATCTATAACTGTTTTTTCTCTTTTAAAGAAATCCTCAATCATACGAAAATCAAATCATACTCATTTATTACATTTATTAATTTATACAACTAAATAATATATCTTTTTATGTTAAGAATCTTTTTATAAATTCTCATTATTAACTATTTTAGGATATTATGAGTTGGAAAAAATGCGAATAGCAGTTATATCAGATTCACATGATCATAAGAAAAATATAATAAAAGCTGTATCCAAAATAAATAAAAAAGATGTGGATGCAGTAATCCATTGCGGAGATTACATTTCTGCGTTTGTTGTTAGATGGTTTGATGGTTTAAATGAAAATATAAAAGAAAGGTTTTTTGGTGTATATGGAAACAATGATGGGGATAGGATTTTTTTAAATCAAAATTTAGGACAGATCTGTGATCTTGTAGGAATGGAGTTAATTTCAGAATTTGATGGAAAAAAAATTTTCGCATCACATATGCCTAATCAAGAAACTGTTGATGCAATCGCTACCTCAGGGAAGTTTGATATTATTTTATTTGGTCATACTCATGCTTTAATGAATAAAAAATATGAAAATGGAGTATTAGTGGTGAATCCAGGTGAACTCTGTGGATATCTAACAGGAAAGGCTACATTTGCTATTGTGGATACAAATAAAATGGCAGCAGAGATTATTGAGTTATAATTTTATATTATTTTTTTTGTAAAATTTATTTAGCTTTTCATAAATAGAGTAATTAATTTAACTCATATATTATTAATATTATATAAGATTCACTTTTGATTAGATTCATAAGCAAAAAGTTAATGAATATTGAATTTAACACCTAAAAAAATCTATAAGGATTATCAAGACAAGGTATTAAACAAAAAAGAAGCCTCTGAACTACTAATAATATTTATTGAAAATTCTCTTGATCAGGATTATAATACCTGTATTTTAGGATTAAATTTTTTAGGTTTAATTGGATTTAAAGGAGAAAAAACATTTAGATTCTTGGAAAATCTTTTAATTTCAGATTTAAATGATACTGTAAGAGGATTTGCTGCAAAATTGATTATTCAAAACTTCCCCGAAAAAGCATTTGAACCAATTAAGTGGGCATTAATTCATGAATCATCAGAATCATCCTTAATTTCAATAATAAAAGCATTGGAAAAAACATCAATTCCTAAATTGAACTCGTTGCTACAATTAATAAAGTATGTAAATTTCAATAATAATATTTATTTCCCCTTAAGAAAATATCCCATCATAAATTTAAATTATAAAAATATTGATGATATATCAAAAGTAAATGGAATAGACAATCTTATTCATTTAAAAAAGATATATCTTAATTTTAATCAAATTGAGGAGATTAACGGACTGGAAAAACTATCAAATTTAAAATCATTGCATATTCAAGGTAATAGAATAAAAAAAATCTATGGTTTAAAAAATTTAAAAAAATTAGAATACCTCTATCTTAACAATAATGAGATTTCAGAAATTGGGGGAATTAGCAATCTTAGTAATCTAAAATCCTTACTGCTTTTTGATAACCAAATATCTGAAATAAATGATTTAAATAATTTGACACAATTAGAAATTTTAAACCTTCGCAATAATCAAATTACTGAAATAAAAGGCCTACAGAGTCTTAAAAATTTAAAAAGATTAGATCTTAGCAGTAATAATATTACCGAAATAAAAGGATTAAGAAATTTAACTAAATTAGAATTCTTAGATCTTAGCCACAATAAAATTAAAGAAATTAAAGGATTGGAAAGACTCAAAAGATTAAAATTTCTTGATTTGCGGGATATTAACTTTACTAAAATAAAAGGGATAGAAAGATTAAAAAAGTTGCAGAATATATACTTAGGATTCAACAAAATCACAGAAGACAAAAATATTAGAAAGCTTAAGCATTTAAAAATAATAGATATAAAAAATACTGAGCCTTTGATTAATTCAGAATCTTTAATTGATAGGTAGGGGGATTTTCTTATTTTTTTTCTTTTTTTTTCAAAATTTTGAAACCTTTTATGTAATCTAATTTTTTTATTATTATGTCATTACCATTAGAAGGAAAAGTCGTTCTTGATCTTACGAGAATGTTACCAGGTCCATATTGTTCTATGATACTAGCTGATCTTGGTGCAGAAGTTATCCGAGTAGAAGATCCTAAATATCCCTATGCTAATCCACCTCCCTTTTTTCAGAAAGGTAGGTATCGTGAAAGTGCTTTCAATTCAATTCTCATGAGAAATAAAAAATCAATTACTCTCAATTTGAAAAAAGAGAAAGCAAGAGAAATTTTTTATGAGTTAGTTAAAACCGCTGATGTTGTGCTTGATACTTTTAGACCAAAAGTAACAATTAAATTAAAAATTGATTATGATACCCTTTCTTCAATTAATCCGTCAATAATTTGCTGCTCTTTAACAGGTTATGGGCAAAATGGACCGTATGAACAAATAGCGGGTCATGATCTTAATTATATTGGAATCTGTGGCATTTTACATTTAAATAAGGAAAGAAGAATTATAGGTCGTGAGGACAAAGATAGATTCCCTATAGTTCCTGGCATACAAGCTGCTGATATTGGAGGTGGTTTAGTTTCAACTATCAGTATTTTAGGTGCGATTATTGAAAGAGACAATAATCCTGAAAAAAGAGGTCAGTTTATTGATATTTCAATGACCGATTCAGTATTTTCCTTTATGCCAATGGCAGCAGCTTATCATTTTTCTAAAGATTTAAATGAAGGTATAAAAACCCAAAATCCTTTACATGGTGATTCTCCATTTTATTCCGTTTATAAAACAAAAGATAACAAATTTGTATCTGTCGGGGTTATTGAAGTTAAATTTTGGCGAGATTTATGTGATGGTCTTGGTCGTGAAGATTTAAAATTAAAACAGACTGTACAAGGAGAAGAAAAAGAATGGGTATTTCATGAACTTCAAAAAGAATTCATAAAGAAAACTCAAAAAGAATGGACGGAAATTTTTAAAGATTTAGATGCATGTGTCATGCCAATAAACTCATTTGCAGAGGCATGTGAAGATCCTCAAATTAGAGCTCGTAAAATGGTTGTTGAGATGAACCATCCCAAATTTGGAAGGATTCAAAATGTGGGTACTCCAATTAAATATTCAAGAACACCCTTAACAATAAGAAATTTGGCTCCGAAAATAGGTCAACATACTAAAGAGATATTAAAATCACTTAATTATAATGATGATGATATAAGTAATTTTAAAAGAAAAGGTATTATTTAAGCATAAATTTAGTTTGAACAAAACTATTTCAATAATTATTAGGAATATGAAAAAAGAAGATTTATGAGTATAGATCTAAAATTATATGAAACAATTAAAAGTACTGGAATAAACCTCTTGTTGTCGGTACCTTGCATCATGCTTAAAAATTTATTAAAACTTATTGATGAAAAAAATGAGATTGAACATATTCAAGTGACTCGAGAAGAGGAAGGTGTAGGAATTGCAGCAGGAGCTTACCTCGGGGGTAAGATTCCAGCTATTTTAATGCAAAATTCTGGATTAGGTAATTCTATAAATGCTATAAAATCTCTGCTCGAATTATATAAGATACCAGTTATTTTTATTATGAGTCATCGAGGAGCAGAAGGAGAAAAAATTATTGCACAGATGCCAATGGGTCAAGTCACAATTGATCTTTTAAAACTTATATCAATTGAGACACTTATTTTAAGTTCTTCTGAAAATATTAAGGAGATTACAAAAGTAGTTGATAAAGCTAAGAAAACTAAAAAACCAGTAGCTATTATTCTTAAAAGAACTTTGTGGGTAAGCTAAAATGAGAAGATATGAGGCATTAAAAGAAATTTCTGAAATATTAACAGACGAGTTAGTAGTATGTAATCTTGGAGATCCGTCAAGAGAGCTATATAATATCAAAGATAGATTAGAGAATTTCTACATGATGGGTTCCATGGGACTATCTTCTTCAATTGCATTTGGGTTAGCGATATCCCAATCTAAAAGAAGAGTATGGTGTATTGATGGCGATGGTTCAATACTTATGAACTTAGGTAGTTTAAGTACAATCGCAAATAATGCTCCAAGAAATTTGACTTTAATAATTATAGATAATGGTTCTTATGGCTCTACAGGAGACCAGATGTCTTATACACGCCGAAAAACAAAATTAGAAATAATAGCTCAAGGCGCAGGATTTGAATCTATATTTGTGATTGAAGAAAGACATGAAATTTCTTCGATATTAAGAGAGATAGGAGGGGGTTGTCATCTAGTGTTAATTAAAACGATGCCTGGAAGCGAACAAGTAGAAAATATTCCACTCCTACCAGAAGAAATCAAAGAAAGATTTATGGATTTAGTTTTAAAATAATCTTAAAAGAAAACTTAATTTTTCAAATTTATTTTTATTACATCTCAAATATAAATAATTTTAATTAATAATAGCCCTATTATAATTCTAGAATAGCAATTTAATACAAAATTATATTCAGAAAGAAAAAAGCATGTCAAAAGAACAAAACTCAAATGAGGAATCAAAAGAGAAAATTAAAAAGCCTGTTGTTGTAAGAGCAGAAGCTTATAAAACAATTATCTTATATGCTAGCAGATATGCTAATAAATCTATTCCCGCTGAGGAATGGAAAGAAATATATGGAATTTTAATAGGTTATTCTGATGATGATTTTGTATATATAGAAGATGCTGAAGCACTCACATTTGGGCATGCAACAGATGTTCAATTAGATGAAAGACATTATGGTTTTATAGAAGAAATCCAAGAAAAATTGGATAAGAATAGTAAAGGATTCTATATGATTGGATGGTTTCACTCTCATCCCGGATTAGGACTCTTTTTTTCATATATAGATCTTATTAATCAATTAGGATTTCAGGCAAAAAATGATGATTTTTGTGGTTTAGTTTTTGATCATACTCTATTAGGAAAGAAAAAAAAGGAAAAAGTTGAAGGTTCAGAACATACAATTACTAAATATGATACTGGATTTGAAATTTATCGACTTACCGACGTAAATATGGATGTTAACGATCCAGAGTATGATAATAACTACCACAAAGTGGATTATGTTGTTGATGGATTAAGCAAATATTTTTTTGCTAATGTATTATCTGAATTGTCAGCATTAGCTTCAGCAGGGAAACCTTTACAATCAGCCTATGGAGAAGAAGTCAATTCTAAATTTCAAGATAAAAACAAGTTTAATGAGAATAAAAAAATTAGACCAAACAATGATTTATTGACAGAAATCCCTATGTCGGAGGATATGATTTTTGATGTTGATACTTTCTTTTATGGAGATTTCGACAAAAAACAAAAAGAATTACAAATAAAAGAGAGTGCCGAACAACTAATTTTTGAAGGAAACCAGGCTTTTAAGAAAAAAGATGCTTTTACAGGTATTGAGAAATACAGACAGGGAATAGAAAAGTATAAAGAACTCCATAACATTGAAAAAGTTTTAGAGTTATTAAGAGATTTATCAAAAAAATGTATATCCAATAATCATTTGGTTTTTGCTGAGGAATTTGCAAATGATTTAAACAAAACCGCTAAAAAGGAAAAAAATTCTTTTTTCTTAGGAGAGTCTAAGTATATTATTGGATATATTCTTCTTAAAACAGGAGAAAACAATGTCTTAAAAGAAGCTTTAAATACGATAAGAGATGCGGCTATAGAATTCGAGAAAATAAATGATTTTGCAGGAGCAGGTATTTGTTTTAATAAAATAGGTACAATTTATCATTCTAGATTAAATAATTTGGAGAGTGCTTGCTTATTTTATAGAGAGGCTATTGAAAATTATAATAAAGCAATAATAAGAAATCACCCACTAAGAAAATCCAATTGGAGTAAACCAGAAATACTCTCCCAAAAATCTCTAGATTTAAAAGATTTAATCGAAGAATTATTACCAAAACTGGAGAATAAAGATATCCAGAATAAAATTAAACATGATCTAAATTCAATAAAGTTCAATTTTTAACCTTATCTCAATATAATTATTTTCTAAAGTTCAATTATTTTCAATAAAGTTCATGCATTTTTTTCTCTTAATACAGATTTTCTAAACAAAAAAATTAAATTTTAAGATTAATTATTTTATATACTTCTTTTGGTGATGAAAATACCTCGTAGAAAACAAAAAATTAAATATTCAAGGAAATTAGCTTGTAAATACCTCACTCCTAAAGGTGACATTTCTAATAGCTTACAACCTTTATGTTTCTGTCCAGAAAGGGATCTAGTGCTCGGAACAAGAGCATATGTTTGCCAAGTATGTGCTTTATATTCTCAAACAAATAAAAAGATATCAGAAATATATGATGATAGCAGAAAAGTGGCTGAAAAGAAAATTAAAGATAAAAAAATTGAATTAGAAGAATTTGAGATAGCTGAAATAAAAGCAGATGAGGAAATAGATTTATCTATTGATGAATTCGAGGAAGAAGATGAAGAAATTCCTTTAAAATTCGAGAAGAGAAAAGCTGGGAAAGCAGATATAGAAGATTCCGAAGAATTTGGGGAGATTGAATGCCCGTTTTGTGGTGAATTATTCGAAGATTTGGCTTCACACATTCAATCTTGCGAATTTGCTCCTGATGATGCTAGTATTGAAGATATTATACCAGCAAGAGCAAAAAAGAAAAGAAAGAAAAAACCTACTACAGAAGAGTCAGGTGAAGTTGTTCCAAAAGAGAAACAAAAATGTCCTTATTGTGGGAAGGAATTTGTTAGACTAGGGCGCCATTTAACATCTTGTCCTAATAGACCTGAAGATGCTGATAAAGAAGAGGAATAAGGAAAGAAGCTTAAAATAAATTATATTCTATCATTTAAAAACCAATAAAATTATATTATCCTTTTCTAAATTGTATATGTCAAATAGAGATAAGATATACTACTGTAAACCCGTATTCCGTCCTCCATCAGAGCATGCTTCTTTATTGATCCAATTGACTGAAGGTTGCTCTTTTAAATGTGATTTTTGTATGTCAAATCTTCAAAAGCAATTTAAAATTAGAGAATTAGAGGATGTTAAAAGGGATTTAAACGTAGCTAAAAAACAATATAGTTCTCATATTCGCAAAGTTTTCTTTTTAGACGGAAATGCAATGGTTACACCTGCCGAAAAACTTTTAAAACTCACTAATTATGCTATGAAAATATTTCCGAATTTAGAAAGGGTTGGAGTTTATGCTCACGCTAAAGATATTCTGAAGAAATCGGATGAACAATTGAGTGCCTTATCAGAAGCAGGATTAAAGATTGCTTATGTAGGGTTTGAATCAGGTTATGATATTTTACTAAAAAATGTAAATAAGAATGCAACAAAACAGGATTACATTGAAGCATCAAAAAAGTTAATGGACGCAGATATTACACTTTCTGCAACCTTTATAAATGGCCTTGGAGGGGGAAGTAATCCAGATATTTCTGAAAAACATGCAATAGAATCTGCTGATTTAGTTAATAAAATTTGCCCTGCAGACAACAGAATTTGGTATGTTGCTTTTTTGACACTTATTGTACCCCCTGGAACAGAGATATTTAGAAGAAAGATCAATGGAGAATTTTTGGAAATGAATCAAATCGAAATATTACAGGAATTGAAAACTTTCATTAAACATATTGAATTCTCAAATAAAAATGCAAACTGTGTTTTTCGCTCGAATCATGCAAGTAATTATCTTCCTTTACGAGGGATTTTAGATCGAGAGAAACAAAAGATTTTAGAAGTAATTAATTATGGATTAACTCATACTGAAGTATTAAGACCAGATTTTTTTCGAGCCTTATAAGAGTTTTATATGCTTGGTTTTTTGAAAATTACTACTTGTACAGAAGGATTATAGTCTATAATTGGTTTTTTAGGTTGTTTTTTCATTGAATCAATAAGTCTGATCAAAAATTCCTGTTTAACTGCCATTCTCTTAGAGAGAGTAGAGATTGAAATTATGTTATACTCTTTAGAATATTCTAACATTCTCTTAGTGATCAAATCTTTATAAATCGAAGAAACAAAATACTTTAAATTTGGAAAGTTTTCAGATTTTAAATCATTAACAAAGTTAAGGATTTTTTCAGAAACATCAAAATAATTTAAAATATCGCAACAACTTAGGATCTCGTATACCCGTTTTATATAAACAAAGTATTTATTAATATTATTATGGATATCTTCAAGATTAAACTTGTTTAAGTTCTTATCTATTTCATTCTTTAACATAGCTAATAATTTCATGAAACTTTCCAAATTGGATTCATTTAACTTCTCTTTTAAAAGATTATTATATTTCCTTAAATAGAATCTCCTTCTTTCTCTTACTTCTAAATCAATTTTTTGAATTAGTTTTTTAAATTCCAATAATTCATTAGTTAAATTGAAATCGTCCTGATATTCTTCTATTAATGTAATAGCTGATTTGGCTTTATTTAATGCGGAATTTAAATCATTAACCTCAACTTTTTTTGTAATAAACTGATTATAGTACTTTAAATCGTCTAATAAACTTTTCTTAACTTTTTGATATTCCACTTTATCTTTAATCAGTTTCATTTTATTTATTTTTGAAATTAACATTGTATTCTTATGGGTATAAAAATTACTTAAGTTAATATTAAAATTTAATATTAATATGAAAATAACTCGAATAGTTGGGTCGCCGAGAAAGAATTAAAGATGTAATTACATTATCGATCAAGCTATTGAAGGCATAAAATCCTTTGCATATTTAGTAATAAAAATTAATAAAAAAAGTTAAAAATACAAAATTTTTTTAATCATTTTCAGCCCCACATAAAGGACAAACTCTAGAATCTCCAATTGGATTACCACAATCCTTACATCTCCTTATTTCATCTGGAATGGCCAATTTTTCTTCGAATTTTTCTTCTATTTTATCTATACCTTTAGAGAATATTGTTCCCGGGCGATCACCGGGCCAGATGATGTTTACAATAACACCAGATACAATCAGAATGATAAAAATAACAATATAGATAGTTAGTTCACTGCTAAAGTTTTGTTTCAAAAAATCCATTGATGCCGTGATCCAATCAACCATCCATTCACCAATAGGTACTACTATTGGTTTTAAGAAAGTTAAAATTGCCCCAAAAATATCAGCTAATAGTTCTAAAAATCCCATAGTTTGCAAAACCACTATTTATCAACTCCTTTATTCTTTCATCCTATCGTTTCGAATTTTCTCTCTATTAATTGTAAAATCAATAACATCATATACTTTTAGAATTATAGTTAGAAAATAAATTCCCAAAAAAACTAATACCATCTGTTGTAGATTTAAGCTCAGAAATCCTGAAGTATCCTCAAATTCTAAATTAAATATTATTTCAGTTGCTCCTGAGAATTTATAACTCCATAAGTATAGACAATTAACCAATACTTGGATCAAAGCAAAAGTACCTCTTCTTATCGATTGTTTAGGCGAAGAATGTGTGAAGAAGGCACATCCACTTATGACTAATCCAAACGCAGTAACCCAAAAAACAATATTGTTTAAATCTTCCTGTGTGAAATCTAATGGTAATCCCTGAACAACATATTCTCTTAGTAAAGAAAATGTGACTACCGGTATTATAATTGTAAAACATACATATACGATAGCAAAAATAGTACCTTTTACTATGTTCATAGTTGGCCCCATTTTCTTAAACCTCCTAAGGATATTCCCCTATTGTAATGTTATTAACTCCTAAAGTAATAGAATGTAATCCCAAGGAATATGTCAGACTGATTGTAAAATTAGCAAAGAATCTAAATATAGGAACTTTAAAAAGGTCTATATCCGCAATATCTGGAAGATTTCCTAAATATGGAACAAAATCGGAATATACTCCTGTGTAATTACCATACAATGTACTCCCTTTTTTGATTGTTGGATAAGATGTACTTTTTTCAAAAATCTTTACTGTTTGAGTATCATTTATACCTGGACCAGTTAAATTAACATGCCAATATTCAAGACCTATTTGAAGTCCTAATGTAAGATCTTCTAGATCAAAGAAACCTGCGTTAGTTATATTAAATGGTAAAGTAAAATTGATATCATTTACAACTCCAGTTGTTTCATTATAATCCAAATTAAAATCAGCATTATCAGTATCAATTCCAATATTATCTTGATCAGAAAGTATCAAAATAGCAGAATATCCCCCTAAAAGAGAAACTGCTGTAACTGAAAGTGTTAAAACAAGTATTAAGATTCTAATTATCCATCTAAAAACTCGTGATGGTCTCATGATAATCAATATAGTTGTATGTTATATTTGAAAAACTAAATTTTATTGATAAAATTAAGTTTTATCTTATAACAATAATCATGCTTATAAAATTTATATTTTATTTTTTTTAGAATTTGTATTATTTTGAAAATAAACGGACACAACCGCTAATCACCAATCTTCTAGCATTTTTAAGATTAGTTCATTTTATTAGCCATAAACATCCTGAGATTTTTTTATAAACAACATACCTATTTTTACACCTTTTACCTCCCCAATTGCGACATCAATGAGTATTTGATCTTTTAATTCTAATTCTGGGAGCAAGTTTTTTTCAATGAAAACATTAATATTAAGTTTTTTATCCAAATGGGTCCATTCAATGAATTCTCCATCGTTAATAACTTTCTGTTTTTCAATTAATTCAATAACATTACCACAAAAGGACAGTGTTCACGTTGAAGAGGAATAGAAAAAAATAGCAATAACAAGTTTTCTGGAATCATTTTCTTGTTGTTCATAAATATAATCCAATGCTGAATTTGAAAAATTTATCTTAAACAGAAATCACCAAATTTATTTTTTAACGATTCTAATTTGCTAATATCTATAAATGAATTTAAATTTAATAATTCCAATATTTGGATTATAATTTATTATTATAATTTTTTAATACTAAAAAAAAAAATTAAGATTATCATGGTTGAAATAAAAGAAATTCATGCTCATTCAACGTCATTTGAAAATGTAGAAAAAAAACTAAATACTTCGATAGAAAATGGTTTAACTGAATCAGAAGCTCAAAAAAGGATTGAGTTATATGGTAAAAATGAATTAATCAAAGAAAAAGGAAAGACCGCTTGGCAAATATTTATAGGGCAATTTAAAGACTTTCTTATCTACTTACTAATGTTTGCTATAGTTATTTCTATTATTATTGGGATTTGGGAGGGATCTCAAGAGGGAGCTGAAGCCTGGTCGACGGAATATACTGACGCAATAGTTATTGCAGCAATATTAATTGTTAATGCAATTTTAGGGTTCTATCAGGAATATCAAGCAGAGAAATCACTTGAAAGTTTAAAGAAACTAGCGCCACATTTTGCAAAAATACGTCGAGAAGGAAGGGTTTTAGAAATTGGTGTAGAAGATGTGGTTCCTGGAGATATTGTATTATTTGAAGAGGGAGATAAATTTCCGGCTGATTTAAGACTTTATAAAGAGTTTTCACTTTATGTTGATGAGGCAATTCTAACGGGAGAATCAAAACCAGTTAAGAAACAATTAAACCCTGTTGAAGAGAAAATGATTTTAGCTGATAGGACTAATCTTGGATACATGAATACAATAATTACAAGAGGAAATGGAGAGGGAATTGTTATTGGTACAGGAATGAAAACTGAGATCGGGAAAATTGCTGAGAGCTTACAAGAAGAAGAGATAGAGCTTTCTCCATTTCAAAAAGAGGTGAACCGATTTGGTAAACTCTTAGGAATAATCATATTGTTAATTTGTGCCGCCGTTTTCCTTGTTGAATTTTTGATATTATTAATCACAGAATTTGATATTGATGAACTTGTTGAAGCTTTTGAAATATCAATAAGTCTAGCAGTGTCAGCAGTTCCTGAAGGACTTATTGTTGTAATTACCGTAGTTATGAGTATTGGAATGAGAAAAATGGCAGATAGAAACGCATTAGTAAGGAAATTAACTGCTGTAGAGACACTTGGACGTGTGAACGTTATATGTTCAGATAAAACAGGTACTCTAACAAAAAATGAGATGACTGTTGTAAAAGTCTTCATAGGTGGTAAAGAATATGTCGTAGAGGGGGTAGGTTATGCCCTTGAAGGTAAAATTATTAATGAAAAAGGTGAACAGGTTCAAATAGCAGATAATTTAAGGAGATACTTAGAAGTATGTATGTTTTGTAATAATTCAAATGTTTCACCTAAAAATGATGGAACAAACGATACTGATGTGGTGGGAGATCCAACTGAAATTTCAATGAAAGTCTTAGCAATGAAAATGGAGTTAGATACGAAAGCAGAGAAAATTGATGAAATTCCATTTAGTTCTGATAGAAAAATGATGTCAGTGGTGGTAAAAATTAATAATACCTTATATTCCTTAATTAAAGGAGCACCAGATGTTTTATTGCATAATGCTCGTCATGCAGTTTATGATAATCAAGTAAAACCAATTGAGGAAGTAAAAGATGAAATCCTTGAAAAAAATGAGGATTTTGCAAGAAATGCTTTGAGAGTATTAGGTGTTGCTTATAAACAATTAAATGAAGGATATAAGGAAGAAGAAATAGAGAAGGACTATATTTATCTTGGCTTAGCAGGAATCATTGATCCTGCAAGAGACGAAGTTAAAGATGCAATAGAAGAAGCTAGGATGGCTGGAATTAGGACCATTATGATTACAGGAGATCATAAAATCACTGCGATAGCAATTGCTCATGAAATAGGTTTAACTGAATCAGAGGAAGCAATAACGGGAGCTGATTTGGAAGTAATGAGTGATGATGAACTACGAGAAAAAGTAAAATCAGTTGACATTTTTGCCAGAGTTACTTCAGCACATAAATTAAGAATTCTAAGAAGATTAAAAGAATTAGATTTAGTAGTTTCTATGACAGGTGATGGAGTAAATGATGCTCCGGCTGTAAAAAGTGCTCATGTAGGTGTAGCGATGGGGCTTAAAGGAACTGAAGTTACTCAAGAAGCTTCAGAAATGATATTAATTGATGATAATTATGCCACAATTGTTAATGCTATAGAAGAAGGTAGAGGTATTTTTGAAACTACTAAAGGTTTCTTCAGATACATGCTGAGTACCAACTTTGACGAAATATTTTTAATTCTTACAGCATATATTGTTATGAAACTGTTTGCAAATGTGTTTCTCGCAATTCCTGTGGTACCAATTCAGATTCTCTGGCTCAATATAGCTACAGATGGAATTCCAGCTATGGTTTTAGGACTTACGCCAACAGATCCTGATGTAATGAAAGATAAACCGCGAAAAGGATTTACTTTGCTTCCAGAAATAAAGGGACCTGTTTTACTCCTTGGAATATATACTTCAATAACAGATATAACACTCTATTTACTTCTATGGTCTGTATTAATCCCAGCATGGGTAGACGCAGGAATTGATCCAAAGTTAACAGCTGTCGATTCTCTATACGCAGCACAATTAGCACAAACTATTCTATTTACGAATCTAGTGTTATGTGAATTAATGTTTGTTTATACTTGTACTTCCAACATAAAACCATTTTATCTCTTTCCAAATAAACATCTATTTTGGGCTACAGGTTTATCGTTAGGGCTACAATTATTAATTCTCTTTACACCAATAAGATTAGCATTTCATGTTGTTCCTTTATATCATCCCTATTATTGGATTGCACTATTACTTGGAGCTTTTAGTGTATCTGTTATGGATGAAATAAGAAAGTGGAATATTAGAAGGAAAAGAGGATTGACAATACGCAAATAAATTAATTTTTTTTATTTTTTATCAAAATTAAAATAATGTATCCTTATTTGTTAATTCATCTTCAGATTTGAAAAATAAGCCAATTCCGATGAGTTTAAAAGTATCTTGAACATTAATATTGTGTAATGCCGAAGTTTCGATAAAGAAACTTTTCAGTTCTGCTGCCTTTTTCAGTCCTTCTTCTTTTGACACTTGTCTTTGGTCTTCTAAGTCAACCTTATTACCTATTAATACAAATGGTACATTTCCTAATTCCTCTCTAGCATCTTTAAACCAATAATCTATCCCTTCATCAAAAGTCTCTCTTCGTGTTATATCATAAACAACAAAAGCACAATTCGCTCCTTTATAATATTCCTTCCGAATTCGTTTGAAAAATTCTTGACCTGCTAAATCGTAGATAAGAAAATTGATTTTTTCATCCTTAAAACCTTGAATATAAAACTTTTTAGAGCTTATGGCAATTCCAATCGTTGCTCGATAATCTTGGGTTTGTTCCTTCTTCAAAAAGCTTCTCACTAATGTAGTTTTTCCAACAGCAGCAGAACCTAATATTATCAATTTAAATGCATTTTTGACGTCTTTAGATTTCTTTATATGATATTTCATTGAAATATTTTCCATTTCAGGCTTTATTTCACCTGCAGAACGATATTGATCCAATTTTAAGGAAAAATTGTCATGGAAACTTAATTCTGGAATATCTAAAGAATTATACTTGAAATCAAAACTTTCTTCAATTAATTGTGCTATTTTTTCAGCTACTAGGTAAGCAACTGGAAAAAGCTTATTTAAGTTTATTTCATAATTACAAAATAGAATTAATATAGCTTCAGAACCAGCTTCGAGAAAAATTATTCTATGGTCAGGAGTTTCAAAAGATCCACTACCAAAATGTCCTATCTTATATTCATTACTAATCCTATTTAATAAATTCTCTGCTATGGTAGTAATTGCTCCATAGATCACTTCTAGTTCATTTTCTGTCTCAGATTCGTCTTGATCTTCCAACCTTCCATACTTAGAAATCAAAAGTCCTTCTCTCGAATAAAGAAAAGCTATTTCTAAATCTTGATGAGAATTTATGAGATTCTTTAATAAAATCGAAATATTTCTTTCTTTTTCACTTGTCATAACTATCTTTTCATGGAAAAAAATTTTTGATTTTAATTTTGATTTCTGTTTTATTAGTGTATTCATTAATTTTAAATCTTTATTATAATTTTATTAAATCATTATAAGTTTTAAGTTCTAAATTATTAAAGAGAATATTACAATGAATATTTCTGAATTTTTAAAGGATAAAATTGAATCTAATCAGATGGTTCTAACTGAATTTGAATCTAAGGAATTAATAAAAGAAATTGGCATATCGATTCCTTCTCAAAAACTAACTACTTCAATAGATGAGACCAGAGGCGCAGCTGAAGAAATTGGTTTCCCTCTGGTATTAAAACTTATTGCTGAAGATATCGTACATAAATCCGATACTGGAGCTGTAAAGTTAAATATCAAAAATAAAGAGGAGTTAGAAGCAGCTTATGAAGATTTAATGAACCTCCCTTCTCAAAAGGAAAAAAAAATCTCAGTTCAAAAAATGGCAGACGAACCAATAACGGAACTGATTATTGGAATGACTACCGATGCGCAATTTGGCCCTGCTTTAATGTTCGGTATTGGAGGTATACTTGTAGAACTATTGGAAGATGTCAGTTTTAGAATTGCTCCAATTACAGAATATGATGCAAATGAGATGATACATGAAATTAAGGGATTTCCCATCCTAGATGGATACCGAGGTAAACCTAAAGCAGATATAAATGCGATAGTTAATACATTATTAAAAATCTCAGAACTTGTTATTAAACATGAGGAAATTAACGAAATGGATTTAAATCCTGTTTTTATTTATGAAAATGGATTAATTTGCGTAGATGCAAGGATAATCCTAAAGAAGAAATAATGTAATAATTCAATCTTTATCATTCTTTAAAAAATTTACATTATTTCGATTTTTATGTTATTCATAAATTACTATTTTCTTCTTTAAAGATGAAATGATCTGATTTGTTTTGAAAAAGTATAAATTAAGAAATTGTTATGATTTGATTAATTAGATAATTAATAAAAAAACTATTTAATCTTAAAATAAAAGATTTTAAATAATATACTAATAGTATTTAAATCCAAATAGAAATTATTAATTGATTACAATGTTTAAATCGAAAAACAAAAGAAAACTAAAAAGTATCAGCATTCTATTTTTATTTCTTGGTACAATGTTTGTAAGCTTGAATGTTTCACAAACAAATTTACTAAATAGAGCAATTGAGGAAGAGACAAAATTTAATTATGATGAATTCGATTTTTTTGATGATAATCTTAAAGCTGCAGGTTATACAAATGATTTAAGCAATACTGGTGAAAATGTTAATGTTACATTACATCAATCTTATTTTAATGAATCATTTAACTGGAATTTGAATGCTTCAGATTCAAATAATAATACATTTAACATAGCTTCTCCAGGTAACAATAATTTTTTTGCGAAAAATATAAGCATCGAGGTTATGGATATAGTTGCACCAAATAAAACACTTGTAATTGAAACAGGAACAACTTTATCAACCTCAATTCGTAATTATGACCATGCAGTTTCTTTTCAGGTACCTGGTGATGGTATTTTAGATAATTTCACTATGTGCTTCTCAGAATCAGATTTACTTGATGATTTTGATGGATCAATAAACTTGGAGCTATGGAGTGCATCATGGAATGGTGTTTTTAGCGATTATGGACCAGACACCTATTTAGATACAATACAAAATAGTGTTACAATATATAATGATACAAATAGAATATGGTATAATTTTACAGATTTGGATATTCAATTGGATGTCTCACAAACAGAAAATAACTTATTTTATATCTGGATGACTCAAACTACCTCCTCTTCATTAGCTAATGTACAATTTCATGATGAAAATGACGGTTCAAGCGATGATTCAAAAGTATGGATAGATGATGGTGGATGGCAACCTGTGGCTGGTATTGATCCTTCACTTATCCTCCATTTACTTCCTCTTAATAATACTCCAACGCCTAATCAAGTAAGTTTAAAGATCAATGGTAGTGCTGTAGATAACTATAATAGTTTTGCTAATCAGGGGACTTGGGATTTAGATGCATCATTTGAAGTAGTTACCAATAGTTTAAACTTTGAAATTTCAGCAGAATGGTGGGATGTTACCTGCCAAATCAGTGAAGTACAAGCAAATTACACAAAAAGTGATATAACAGCAGCTTCAAATTTTACATTAACTAAAAATGCTGCAGATGTTAATTGGATGGCTCTCCCAACTGAGGAGATTGATGATTTTGATTCAAGATTAAGCAACTTTTATATAAATTTTACTGTACCTGACACATGGAGAAATTTTAATGCATATAATGGATCTATCGATAAAACTTCAGATATTACGATAGGTCCGATAATTAACAGATTTAAAGATCTTAAAATATCTAATGCTGATAATGGAACCAATTGGTATATTACAGGACAATCCGATAATCTACTTCAATCAATTGGTATGAATAAAGGATTAAATCCAATAACTGAAGCAAATTATTCGGATACAGTCTCATTTGTAGCTGAATTTTTTGAAGATGTTATTCCTGGAACCAATGGAGTAAATCTAAGTATTTATAGTCCAATATTGATTAATGATTTTTTAAATTTTACAACTGATAATACCACACTTAGCGCTAATTCAGATATCAATTTTATTGATTGGGATATAAGTAGTACAGTCGTTAGTTATGGTGTTTTTCGTGTACAAGTTTTTTGGAATAATGAAACTGCTGCTGGATTTAGAGAAGAATTACTTACCATTTATGGTGAAACTGATTTGTCTCATATATCACCACCAGACAATGAATATTATTATCCTTCATCTCCTGATTTCAATATAACTGTTTATATAAATGATACAGGTCAAAATATACCTGTTGATGGGACTATTGAATATAGTATTAATGGTGGAACATGGGATTCTACATCTGTTAATAATGGTACTTCTGGTTTTTATAATATTACAATAGATCCAAGTTCTGCTAACTATGGTCCAAATACCGTAGATATAAGAACATTATTACAATATTATAACAATGATTCACTTCAGTTTATATTTAATTTAGTGAATCATACTTTTATTGAAGATATAACAAAGAGTTTTCAATCTACTAATGGTGTAAACGTTACATACACGTTTAATTATACAGATACTGATTTCGGTAATAATCCTATTATTGGAGCTTCTTTCTCAGATATAGAATTAGATTCCGGATTTATTTTTTATAGTGATACTTATGGAAATGGTACCTATACAGTTAATATAGAGGTAAACAATGTTCCTTCAAGAGTAAATCCATATCTGTGTAATTTTACTATATCAAAATTAGGTAAAGAACCTCAAAAAGTTATTCTATCTATAGAAGTGATATTGTTAAATACTGTTATCGAAATTATTTCCTCTGTTCCAACAATTAAAAGATTAACGGGGCTCAATCAAACAATATATTTATATTTCAATAGCACATTAGATGGTTTACCTATTCCTGATCTCACAACTGATGATGTTAAAGTATATGATGATGTCGGTTCCTTATGGTTAAGGGGAGATCATAATTGGACATTAATACCTGTACCAGCTGAGGATTATTATATTCTTAATGTAAGTACAAGTGGATTAGATTCTGGAGAATATACGATTACTTTGAACATTTCTAAATATCCAATATACAACTTTAACACAAGTCCGGTAACATTTAGGTTATTAGGGAATAGTTCTCAATCAAATCTAGAAACTATTGAAGTAGATGGTATAGAGCTATTACCAATAGGTTTGTATAACTATTATAACGCTACTCTTGGAAGTGATATTGATGTTCAATTTAATATTACTGACCTTGATTATGGTAATAATTTAGTTTTAGATTCTGGTTCAGCAGCGATAATAACAGTCACATACAACAAAACATCTGGTACACCATCTAGTGGAACTCTCATCTTTATTAGGTATGCTGCAACTTTTTATAGAGGAAATATAGATTTATCATCTATTACTGAAGAAGGTAACTATACAATTACGATATCAATTGAATTGGTTAATTATGAAATTCAATCATTTTCATTTAATCTAACATTAACCGAAAGAGCAGAAGGTCCGGCTCCGTTCGCTTTTGAGGATTTAATACCTTATTTCATAATTGTTGGAGCCGCAGCAGCAGTAGGGGTTGGTTCGATTGCTGCTTATCGAGGATTAGTTGTTCCTAAAAAACGTGAAAAGAAAAGGGCTTTAACTGAAGTTAGGACTATTTTTGATGACGCTATTAATCTAGAACACATTTTAGTTTTGTATAAGGGAACAGGAACATGTGTTTTCTTTAAATCTTTTGGATCTGAGGCAATTGATCCTGAATTAATCAGTGGTTTCATTTCTGCGGTCTCTTCATTTGGAAAAGAGATGGTAGCTCAGAAAGCATTAAATGAAATAACATATGGAGATAAGATGCTCTTATTAGCTGATGGCGAATATAGTAGGGTTGCCTTAGTGTTAAGTAAGAAAGCTTCAATTATTTTACGTAAACATCTAACTGAATTTATTGCAGCTTTTGAGAAAATTTATGAAAATGAACTTCCTAGGTGGAGAGGGCAATTAAATGTTTTCAGAAATTCAGGGGTAATTATTGATGATGTCTTCAATACTTCAATAATTTTACCTCATAAGATTACATATGAATTTTCAGAGGCAAAAACTCTTAAAACACCCCATTCAAAAGATGTATTAAAAGTTGCTCATAGTTGCTGCGAAGAGGCAGAAAGAGATTTCTTCTTTATAGCAACTCTTTTGAAAGAAGCTACAGAAAGAACTAAGAAAGATACAGCGGAAATTTTTAGTGGTATTAAGGAATTAAGAGATAAAAAAATCTTAATGCCAATAGAGATCTCCACCATTGAAGCCCAGCCAATTTCTCAACAAGAATTGAATCTTATTAGCCAAAAAGTCGCGGGATTAGTTAGCTTAAGCCCCGAAGAAAAACAAAAACTTGTAAATGATCTAGCTCAAATGGGTCCTGCTGAAAGAGAAGCTTACTTTGCCAGTATAGTAGAAAGCCAGGAAATTGTATCTGCACCCATGAAAGTGGGAGTAGTAAAAATAGAAGATCTAAAATCAGCGAAAAAGGAGATTAAAAACCTAAAGAAGAATGCTGCTTTAGCGAGAAAAGAGAATGATTACGATAAAGCTATTACGATTTGCCAGAATGCTTTAATGATTGCTACAAATTGGGAAATACAAAAAGAATTTGAAGAACTCGAAGATCTTATCCGCACGACAAAAATAATAGATTATAAAGCAAAACTAAAGGAATTAGAGAATGGAGCTAAATTAGCAGCTAAAGAAGGGCGTTACTCTGAAGCTGCACAAAAGTTTCGAATGGCTTCAAGAGTAGCATCTGAAATCTTTAAATTAGGCGTAACTGAAATGACAAAGGAAGTTAAAAGATTATCGAATAAATCTAAGGAATATGAAAAATTAATATAAAAATTTTTTTTACAACTTTTTCTATTTTAAATACTTTATCACAAAAGCTTGATTAATATTAGTTTTATACCCATATTCTAAATTTTAATTAAGATAAAATTCTTTATTTTATATATACACAAATCTTTTAAAATATCTTCATTATTTATCCAAGATAAGTTAAAATTTTGTTTTCAAAATTACAATAAGGTGAAATAGCAATCTTTCTACAACTTTCATTTCCAATTTTAATTGAGATTTCTCTTATTATCAATATAGTTATTGTTAACTTTTTAAGAAAATGGAAAGGCAAAAAAGAAAAGAAATTGAAAAAAGATGAAGTCTCGACTGCAGAACCCTCAAAAACAACCAAACCTAATGTTGAAATTGGGATTTCAGAAAAAGAAGTAAAAGCACCAATAAAATTTGATGATGTACAAAAAAGTACAAAAAGAGTAAGCGTAAAAACTATTGTTGTTGAGCATAGAAAACCTTCAGATGATATTATTAAGACACCTCCTATACCAAAAAAAAAAGAAGCTTTAACTATCCCTGTGAAAATAAGGGAGTATATTGAAAAAACAATCTTTTTTATCCTTTATAAGGAGAAATCTGTGAAATCATTAAAATTATTAATTGATAAAGTTTTAGAGAGAGCGGTTGATGAAAAAATAACTGTATCTGAAAAAATGATATCTCTTCTAATTAATCAAATGGATAAAGAAGATAAAATACAATTCACTCAGAAAGAAGGGTGGAAAATAAAAATATAAAAAACTTGCTTTTATTAATTAATCTGTTATTCCACTTCCAGTAATACTGAAGACAGCTTCCCCTTCTGGCAAATGGGGGGCATCTACCACTTTCGCTATTCTTTGTTCACCTTTTCCTTTTCTTAAATAAACCCTAATGGTTGATCCATGTGCTACGACATTTCCTCCAGCTGCACGTAATGGATTTCCATAAAAAACATCTGGTTTGGCTTGAACTTGATTTGTTACTACAACTCCTAATTCAGGATATATATCACATATTCTTAAGAGATCATGTAGGTGTGAATTGATTGTTTGTTGTCGAGTTGCTAAGGTCCCTCTACCAATATATTCACTCCTAAAGTGACCTATTAAAGAGTCTACTACAATTAATTTTATATTCTTTTCTTTAATTAGATTTGCTGCTTCTTTAATTAAAAGTATTTGATGATCTGAATTATAAGCACGACCAAACACTATATTCTTTAAAACTTTTTTATGATCGAGATCTAAAGCTTCTGCCATTTGTATTATTCTTTCAGGTCGAAATGTACCTTCTGTATCTATGTATAGCGCATTTCCCTCAAGACCTCCTTTTTCTCTAGGTAATTGAACATTTACACATAATTGGTGCATAATTTGAGTTTTTCCTGTTCTAAATTCCCCAAAAAATTCAATAACACTACCTGTTTCGACCCCTCCACCTAATAAATCATCTAATTCTTGACTACCAGTAGAAATTCGAGCAATGCTTTTTCGATGTTCCCATACAACTTCAGCAGATTTAAATCCTATATTAAGTTTTTCCATAGATGCTTTAATTAGTTTTGCTGTTGTCTTTTCTCCTAAACCACTTTCTTCCTGAATTATAGTGGGAGGTGTAAAAGCTATTGATTCTAATGAATTAAAACCTGCTTTAATTAGTTTGTTAAGAGTAGATTCTCCTACTCCGGGAAGTTTTTTTACTTCTTCAACACAATTATTTATATCATTCTCATTAGTATAGAAATTCTCACCATCAGAATTGATTTCTTCTTCTAATTCACTAAAGGCCTCGATGATTTCTGCTTCATCATCATAATTCTCAAAATCTGATTCAAAATTCTCATTATCAATAATTTCTTCATTTTCACTCTCAGAATTTGCATACTTTAAATGTTCTTTATATATTTTGCCTTTTGTATGATTACGTTTGCATTCAGTACAATAATAAGGCATTTCAATTTCAATGCCATTTCCATTTCCATTTCCATTTTTTATTTCTCTAGCCTTTGCCATAATAAATCACGTAAAAGAGAAAAAAAATTTTAGTGTAATTTTTATAGATAAGTCTTATTTAAGTTAAGTTATATAGCTCGATATTTTAAGCAAAATAGAGTTCTGATTTTTAAATTTTCATTTTGAGAACTTAGGTGTAATGTACGACAATAATTAGGAAAAATAAAATATGATCACATTATATTCTAATCTCTAAAATAAAATAATAAAAATAAAATAGGATTATATAATTTTATTAGCAATCTATTAAAGTTGCTGGTGAAATATTTATGATGTTAAATTTAAAATTAGAATATTACCCAAAATTAAGTGAAAGACTTTTAAAAGAAGCAATAGAGATAATCAGAAAAAACAAAGAGAAGTGGGATTCTCCATTTTTCTTCGATACCAAATCCTATATAGATATAGATAAGATAAAAACAATAACTGAACCATTCTTAAGTGAGAATATCAAAAATGTAATTGTATTAGGTACTGGTGGCTCAATACAAACACTATTAGCACTTAAGCACTTATCTAAAAAAAAAATATATCCAGTTCCAAGTTCAAGAGCAGTGGAATTGAAAGGATGTTTGGAAAAGACTTCACCTGAAAATTCTGTTGTAATACCAATATCAAGAGGCGGAGAAACTTTAGATATTAATTCTACAATTGGAATTTTTGTTAGGAGAGGGTATAAATTCTTAGGGATTTCATCAATGGGAACTATGAATAATATATTGAGAGAAATAGGATGTCCTATTTTGGATGTTCCAGATCTTTCTGGTCGTTATGCAGGTTCAGTTACAAATGTTGGTATTGTTCCTGCATATATTTCTGGTATAAATATTGAGAATTTTCTAAAAGGATTAGAAGAGGGGTATACTAATTTTTCGAATTATGATGATAATCCTGCGTTAGAACTTGCAGCCTTCCTTTTTGATTTATATAGGAAAAGATATCGAGTTGTATTTTCAATGCCATATTCAAAGAACCTTGAAGGAAGTGTTGGATTATGGGTTCAAGGAGTATCTGAGAGTACAGGAAAGGATGAAAGAGGTATGATCGGAACATATCAATCAGCGCCAATCTGTCAACATTCTGTATTAGAATTTTTATTAGGTGGAAGTAAAGGTATTGTGATACCTACGCTATGGACTGTAAAAAATGAGAATCCTGATCTAGTTTTAAACTCAACTATTCCATTTATTAATGAACAAAGTGCTCAAACCATTATTAATTATCAAGCAGATGCTACATTTCAAGCTTTAATTCAACAAAGAGTGCCAACAGCAAAGGTCTCTATTGATAATCCTTCAGAAAAAAGTATGGGGCACCTGATATCGTTCATTTTATCTTCTGTATATTATCTTTGCTTGTTAATTGATGTGAATTGGGCAAATAATCCCAAAGTCAACATTGGAAAGCAAATTTGTAATGATGCACTTCGAGATAAAATTGGACCTGAACAGCGAGAAAGAATTAGAGAAAGGTTAGCTAAAGAAACGTGGCACTCTTAAAAAATTAAAATTCTTTAAAGATTTATTGAAATTTCAGTACGATCAAATTAGATTCCTTCAATAGATCTTCTTTTACTTTATTTTCCATAGCATAGCCCTCCTTATATACTAATCTATTAACCCCAGCATTAATTAACAATTTTAAACAGCTCATACAAGGAAATGTTGTACTAAATATTGTTGTCTCCCCTTGTATTGAAGTTCCATGAATAGCCGCTTGAATAATACAATTGATTTCAGCATGTACGCCCCTGCATAATTCTGGTTTTTCACCACTTTTTAAATTCTTTCTAACACATGTTTCTGGATTGCAATGTTTAAGACCTGCTGGTGCCCCATTGTAACCCGTAGATAAAATATGAGAATCCTTCACTAAAACAGCTCCTACTTTCCTCTTTATACAAGTAGATCTTAGTGATACGACTTCAGCAATTCTCATAAAGTAATCATCCTTAGAAATTCTATTTTTATTTTCGTAATTCATAACATTTCATGATTTAATTTATTTTAAAACATATAAAATAATCAATATTTAACTTTATTAAAAGCAAATTAAGTTCATAATCAATAAAAATTTAAAATCTTTTTTAATTTCTAAATAAAGAGAGAAATATAAAATTATTTGACATAAACTTGAAACTAAGCATTATTATTCCTTGTTATAATGAAGAAAAAACTCTTAAACCATTGATTAAATCCCTTTTAAGAGTAGATTTTCCCATCGATCGTGAGATAATAGTTGTAGATGATGGTTCAAGAATAAATCATAAAGAAATAATCTTAGAAGAGATAATTACTAAAAAAATAAAGTTTATTAGATTACCAGAAAATCAAGGAAAAGGCGTTGCTATCAGAGTCGGATTAAAATATGCAGATGGAAATATTTTTATCATCCAAGATGCAGATTTTGAGTACGATCCTTTAGATATTCCTAAACTTTTAGAACCTATTTTATCAAAAGAGTTTGAAGTAGTTTATGGTACTAGATTTAGTACAAAACCTAAAATAATGTCAAAATCTCACTTATTAGGAAACATTTTACTCACTAAATTGACAAATTTTCTATTTCATGTGAACTTAACGGACATGGAAACAGGTTATAAATTATTCACTAAAAAAGTCTTAGATGATTTAAAACTTAATGCGAGAGAATTTGAATTAGAACCAGAAATCACAGCACAAATTATATTAAAAGGTTACCAAATAAAAGAATGTCCAATAAGATATAATATTCGTCGATATGGATTTGCTAAAATAAATTACTTTGATGGAATTGAAGGTGCTTTAGTATTATTAAAATATAGATTATTTGGTGATTCAAAATTATACCAATTTATATATAACGTCTATAAATTTCATTTCAAAAAGATTATAAAAAAGATACAGAAAAAAATTCCAATTTAGATAGATTTCACTATACGTAACTCTAAATGACATACAAGATAAATAAGTAAGACAGAAATACTCCAATAAAAGACAAATAAAATGTTAAAATGTGATTATTTACATTTATTGTTCTTTTAACAATCCCAAGGTTTAAATCAAATTTGAAGAAATCTCTTTCTACTAAAATCCCATAAAAGATAATTGATTGAAACCATCTTAAATAACGATAACTAAAAACCATAAATGAGGCCATTGCAATAATCGAAATAATGACAATTTCAAAACCATCTGATTTTCTCAACCTAAAAATTATAAAAAGTAGTGCTATTAATCCAATAGGGATTATTCTCAGGTATAATGGAGTTCCCCCTCCTATTGAATACCATTCTAGTAAATCACTTAAATATGGTTCTATAAACAATATTGGTACAATTAAAAAGACTGTCAAAATTGGCACAAGACATAACATAAAACGCTTTAACTCCTTCCAATCCTTTTCAAAGAGATATTTTAAAAAGAAAAATCCTAATGCAGGTAATGTATAATATTTTACACACATTGAAATACCTAAAAATATATAGAATAGATATCTTGCATAATTTTCTTTTCTTGGATAAAAGATCAATGCCATGAATAGGAAAAAGAAAAAGAAAGCATCGGTGATATGATATCCACAATTTTCTAAACTAAATGAATTATGTAAGAAATAAAAAGGATTAACCAAAAACAATCCAAATGCATAAAAGATATTTTTTATATGAAAATTTTTTAATACAAAATAAAACATCAATGTTGTTCCCAAATCCCAGAGAAAAGCCCAAAAAGCAAAAACTTCAATAAATCCAAATGATATAAATCTAAACAGATCTAACATTGCTGTACCCAGAGGGGGGTAGTAAATACTTTGGTTAAAGTTAAGTTCTACATCTCCCCAAGTGCGGCTAGGGAATTTTATATGAGAGTAATAATAATAAAATAACATTAAAATTCGAGCTAGGATACCAGCAATGATAAAGATCAATGCTTTATGATCTAATATTTTTTCTAAGACGTTTTTTTCTAACTTAGTCTCTATTTTATTCTCTATTTCTTCCATATCTATAACTCATAATGATATTTTTTCCAAATTTGATTAATGAATAAATTTATGTTGTAATTAAATCAAGGTTTTTTATTTTAACATTATAATGAAGTATAGAAAAACCACCATAAAAAAAGAGATATGCACTTCTAAATAAATGTTCAATAATAAATATCGATAAGATTTCAGTATACCATATATCACCAGCATATGGTGGATAAGATGGATAAAAAATGAAAATAAATAATGCTCCAATATTTTCAGAAATTCCCCAACCTCCAGGCGTTATAGGAAAGGTCTTACTAAAAAACAATAATATCATAGCTAGAACCAATAAGAGTATATTCAGGTGATATCCTAATATATAGAAAAATATTGAAATTATGAGAGCATCAATAATCCAAGTTGGGAATCCTAACAGAACCACGTATAAGAATTCTTTTTTATGATCTTTGAAATTCTTCATTCCTCTTTTAAAATTACCTAAGAACCTTTCAATATAGTTTGCCATTCTAGCTGATATTTTTTTAATTATTTTTAATATACTTTCAGTCTTATATAGTACAAGAATTAGGATAATAACAAATCCAATTATTAATATCGCTCCTAATATTAAATAAAATTGAATATCTTGACCTAAAACTTCTACATTTTCTGTTCCTTCAATACTACTTATATAAAGATAAATTAAAGACCCACAACTGATAATAAATAAAAAAATTAAATCTAATATTCTCTCTATAGCAATTCCAGCAACAGATTCACTTAATAGTAGTTTTTCTTGATCTTTAATAATAAAAATTTTTACTACATCACCCAATTTACCAGGAGTAAAGTCATTTATTACAAAACTCGCACCAGTAGAAAAATATGATGTGCTAAAATTAATGTTCTTATCAATTCCTTTAAATGTTAACTTCAATTTTAAAGATCTAAATAGGAAAGCTAATGAATAAGCTAAAACAAATAAAATTGTACCCCAAAAGCCAATTAACCTAATCTTTAATATAATTTTGGGAAAATCTACAATAAAAAGCATTAAAATTACTAATAATATTGTGATTATACCGATAAGGATACGCTTTCTCTTTTTTAAAAACAATATTACTTTATTAGGTTCTACTTCAGACATAAATTAAAAATCAAAATTATTACTTTTTCTTAAAGTTTTTTAAAAAAAGAACACAAGATAAGCCAAAGAGGGACATAAAATATATAAGTTACAATAAAATTTTAAAAAAAAGTTTAATTTGGCACTTTCATAAATATATAATTATATTTACACATTTTTCATTCAAATTAGAACATAGTAATTAAGGTAATTTTTTATGGAAAAAAGCAAAAAGAAAATTGTGGAATCTGTTCCTAATTATAGTGAAGGGACAGATGGAAAAAAAATCGAGCAAATTGTTTCCGAAATTAAAAATACACAGAACACTCGAATTGTGGATATTCAATATGATTCTGATTACAATAGAGCCGTCATTACCTTTGTTGGAACACCAGAAGCTGTTCTAGAAGCAAATATTGCTGCTGCAAAAAAAGCTATTACTCTAATTGATATGAACACCCATAAAGGACAACATCCTCGAATTGGAGCTATTGATGTTGTACCTTTTGTTCCTGCCCAAAATGTGTCAATTGAAGAATGTATTGAGCTCTCAATAAAATTTGGTGAAGCTATGGCAAAAGAAGGCCTCCCAGTGTATCTTTATGAAGAATCAGCTCGTAAAATGGAAAGAAAAAACATCGATAATATTCGAATTGGTGAATATGAAGGATTAAAAGAAGCGATTAAAGTTAATCCAGATCGTAAACCTGATTTTGGTCCTTCTGAATTACATCCAACAGCTGGAGCATTAATAACAGGTGCTAGATATCCATTGATTAGCTTTAATATTAATCTTGGAACAAATGATATTAAAGTTGCTAAAAAAGTGGCAAAAGCAATTCATTTACGTTCAGGCGGACTAGTTAATATTAAAGCAATGGGTACTGAATTAGCAGAAAAAGATTATGTACAAATAGGTATTAGTAATATTAATTATAGAAAAACACCACTTTATAGACAAATTGAACTTGTAAGAATCGAAGCTGCTAGATATGGAGTTCCTATAATAGGATCTGAATTAATTGGTGTCTTACCATTAGATGCTGTACTAAACTCTTTAGAATATTACCTACAATTAGAAAAACCAGAAAAGTTAGAAGAAAAACATCTATTAGAGCATTATTTTGATTTTTAAACGTAGTTAATCATTATTAATTAAAATTTTGCCATTTTTAATTACTTTAGATACTAAATTTACCCCAAATTGATAGGGTAAAAAATTATAATTTGGAACATCAAAAATTACTATATCGGCTTTTTTCCCAACTTCAAGACTTCCTATTTCATCTTGTCTATCAATTGCACAAGCACTATTAATTGTAGCTGCTGTCAGAGCTTCTGCAGGGGATAGTTTCATATTATAACAGGCTAATGTTATAATCATTTGCATTGATTCAGTCCAGCAATTTGGGTTAAGATCAGTCGCAAGAGCTATAGGTATCTCAAAATCAATCATTTTTCTTGCTGGCGCATATTCTTTTAACATTAAACAAAAAGGAGTTCCTGGCAAAAGTGTAGCAATAACTCCTGCTTCTGCCATTGCTTTTAATCCTCTATCATTTGATTTTAACAAATGACCTGTTTGAATTGCTCTTAATTCTGCGGCAAGTAAGGCACCATTAGTGTCAACAATTTCATCAATATGAATTTGAGGTTTTAAGCCATATCTCAATGCAGTTTTTAAAATTTTTCTTGATTGTTCAATTGAAAAGATTCCCTTTTCACAAAAAACATCACAAAATTCAGCAAGACCTTCTTTAACTATTTTAGGTATCATATCTGAAATGATTAACTCAACATAATCTTCAGGTTTATCTTTATATTCTAAGGGGATTGCATGAGCACCTAAAAACGTTGATATAATATCTAAAGGATGCTCTTCATTTAATATCTTTAATGCTTTTAATATCTTTAATTCACTTTCAGTATTCAAACCATAACCAGACTTAGCTTCAACTGTCGTTGTGCCGTAATTCATCATCTTATCTAATATTTTTTTACCATTTTCTACAAGTTTTTCTAAAGAAGCTTTTCTAGTTTCGCGAACAGTTCTTAATATGCCACCTCCCGATTGGAGTATTTCAAGGTAAGACTTTCCTTCAAGTTTCATTTGTAATTCATTTTCTCTTGAACCATCAAAAATCAAATGTGTATGAGGATCTACAAATCCAGGTGTAACTAATTTATTTGTAGCATCAATTGTTATTTTAACTTCATTAAGAGAAAATTTAGATATTAATTCATCAGTAGAACCCACATACATAATTCTGTCATCTTTTATTCCTATTGCCCCATTATCAATGATTGATAACTCAGACATATTTTTACCAATTCTTGGAGCACCATATTTAGTATTCATTGTAATAAGTTCGTTAGCATTAAATATCACCAGATCTGGATTATCTTCTTGTTTGATTAATTTTTTTTTATAAGTTGATGATACAAACAAATCAAATCTCCTTTATTTGACTTTGGATTATTTTTATTAATTCCTTACTTTTAATTATTGCGTGAGCTGATTCAATAAATTTAGATAAAACCATATCTTCAGTTAAATGTTGTATTTTTGAACGTATAAATTTATGACAAACCTCTAACACTCGACTCGATTTTAATGGTCTTCTAAAATCAAAAGCTTGAGCAGCACATATCAATTCAATAGAAAGGATTTTTTCAAGATTTTCAATAATTTGAAGGGCTTTTCTGGCACTAATTGGACCCATACTTACGTGATCTTCTTGACCCATAGATGTGGGTATACTATCTGCACTAGCTGGGAAACAAAATGATTTATTTTCACTTACAAGAGCCGCTGAACAATACTGAGCAAGCATAAAACCTGAGTTTAGTCCAGAACTTTCAATAAGATATTCTGGTAAACCCCATTTTCCTTCTAATAGGAGATATGTCCTGCGATCAGAAATATTTCCTAACTCAGAGGCAGCTAAGCTTATATAATCTAAAGGTAAAGCTAATGGTTGACCATGAAAATTTCCTCCACTCACAGTATCATTTTCGCTAAAAATTATGGGATTATCGGTAACAGAATTTAATTCACATGACAATTTCTCATTTAGATGAGATAACGCATCTCTAGAAGCACCATGAACTTGTGGTATGCACCGAATTGAATATGGATCTTGAACACGTCCACAATCTTTATGAGATTCGACATATTGAGAGTTTTTTAAAAATTTCCTAAATCTATCGGCTACAATTGTAGCTCCTTTATGAGGTCTTAACATAATTAATCTTTTATCAAAAGGTTGTGGTGAACCTAAATAAGCTTCTAAAGTTAAAGCACCAATTAGATCAGCATGCTCTAAACAATTAAAAAGTTTTTCAGAAACCTTGATTGCATGAGCAGTTATAAATTGTGTACCATTAATTAATGCAATACCTTCTTTTGCATGCAATTTAAGCGGTTTTATGTTGTTCTTAATCAAAACTTCTTTCATAGATATATAATTTTTACCGTCTTTAGAAACATATCCTAATCCAATTAAAGGTAAAAATAAATGTGCGAGGGGAGCAAGGTCTCCAGAGGCGCCTACTGAACCTTGTTCAGGCACAAGAGGGATATAATTATTCTCAATATGCCAACAAATCCTTTCAATCACATCTAATGATACTCCAGAATATCCTTTACATAATGTATGAACTTTAAGAATAAGCATTAACTTGGCTATTTCTTGATCAATTGGTGAACCTACACCTACACTATGACTTTTGAGAAGATTTTCCTGTAATTTTCCAGTTTCTTCAGTTGAAATTTTAGTGGTGCACAATGACCCAATTCCAGTATTTATCCCATAAACTAACTTGTCTCCTTTTGAAATAGACTGAACAGTATTAAAACTTTTTAGAATTTTAGTTTTTATATCATCTACTATTATCCCTTTTATGTTATCTCTAGCTAAGTCTAAAGCTATATCAATTGTTAATTTATCTAAACCATATCTAAAATTATTATTCATATTGAATCATTCCTCTAAATTTTATATTATTCAATCTTTTTCAAATAATTATCTACAATATTATCTAAAAACTTATCTTCTGCTATAAATGGTAATGTTATATGCCCTTTTTCTTCATTTTCAATATTCCAATTATAAGCTGTTTCAAAAGCATTTGGATTCCTAGCCCAACTTCTTCGAGCTATTCCCCCTATTACATCCCATTCCATAGCATTTTTAATTATATTTTCTATTCTTTCAGAGCCATCTAATACTAGACCAAACCCCCCATTGAAACACTTCCCAATTCCAACTCCTCCACCATTAGAGAGTACAACATATGTCATACCCCTAATTGCATTACCTGCAAATGAATGGATTGCCATTTCTGCCATTACATTACTACCATCTTTAATATTGGAAGTTTCTCTAAAAGGTGAATCAGTTCCTGACACATCATGATGATCTCTACCTAACATTATTGGTCCAATTTCCCCTTTCTTTACTAAATCATTAAATTTTAGAGCAATAGCAATTCGCTCTTTAGCATCAGCATACAATATTCTTGCTTTTGATCCAACAACAAGCTGATTTTTTTTAGCATCTCGAATCCAAGCATAATTATCTCTATCTTGAGCTCGCAATTCAGGATTTATACAGCTCATTGCGGTTTGATCAGTTTTATCTAAATCTTCATCTTTTCCTGAAAGGCACACCCATCGAAAAGGACCATATCCAAAATCAAAACATATAGGACCCATAATATCTTCAACATATGATGGAAAAACAAATCCTTCAGAAATATCATCTTCATTTTTTGCGATTTCTTTTACGCCAGCATCAAACACAGCTTTCATAAAAGAATTACCATAATCCCAAAAGTGAGTACCCCTTTCTGTCATAGTTTTAATGTGTTTAAACTGCTCCCTTAAGGAATCATCTACTAATTGCTTAAATCTATCAATATCTGATTTAATTAGGATCCTTCCTTCTTTAAAGCTTATTTGATATGGAGTATAACCTCCCTCATAGACAGCATGGCAAGATGTTTGATCTGAAGCAAGTTCTACTTGAATATTATTGTCTACTATATATTTCCATAAATTAACAACATTCCCATTATATGCAATAGACAGTGCTCTACCAGAATTTCTAGCATCCTCAACCCAAGTAAAAATTTCATCTAAATTATCAGATATCTTTGAAACCCATCCTTGCTCATACCTTGTTTTAATCCTTGATTCATCAACTTCAGCAATAACACCTATCCCCCCAGCAATTTCTATTGCTTTAGCTTGGGCACCACTCATACCACCAAGACCAGATGTTACATATAAAATACCCCTTAAATCTTTATCTTGAGGAATATTAAGATATAACCTACCAGCGTTCAATAATGTAATATATGTACCATGGACTATTCCTTGTGGACCAATATACATCCATCCTCCTGCCGTCATCTGACCATAATTTGCTACACCTAGAGCAGCTGCTATCGCAAAATCATTTGGGTTGTCGAATAAACCAACCATTAATCCATTAGTGGAAATTACTCTAGGAGCTAAGGGTGAAGTTGGAAAAAGTCCAACTGGATGTCCAGATGAAATAATTAAAGTTTGTTTATCCGTGATATGTTCAAGATACATTTTTACAAGACGGTATTGCATCCAATTTTGAAAAACTTGCCCACTTTCCCCATAAGTAACTAACTCATAAGGGTAAAGAGCCACATCAAAATCGAGATTATTATCTATCATAACTTGTAAAGCTTTCCCTTCAAGAATATTGGCCCTATATTCATCTATAGGTTTTGCTTTTATATTTCCTTCGGGTCTGAATCTGTAACCATATATTCTTCCTCGTGTAATCAATTCTTCCAGAAATTCTGAAGCAATCTTTTCATGTAAGGATGGATGGATATATCTGAGAGCATTCTTTAAAGCTAGTTTTGTTTGGGTTTGATTAAGTGCATAACCTCTTGAAGGTGCACGTCTTATTCCCTCAACGAATTTGGGATATGGTGGGAGCTCCTTAGGCAATTTAATTTTCATGGCTTTTGAAATATCCATATTTTTAACTAACTTCATTTAATATTTAAATTATATGATTTTTAGAGTTCTAAAACTCTAAATGGTTAAAGGAGTAGAAATCAATAAGATGGCTATTTTACCTTTTAACATTATAAACAAATTTTTGTAAAATTAGTTCTTGTTTTTACCAGTTATGTCATTTAAAAATCTTGATACCACGTAATTCTAATTTATCTAACAAATCTAAATAACTTTTTAAGCTATTTTTTTCTATGTTTAAATATTTAAGTGATGTTAAGGAATCCAATGAATTTGGTAATGTAGTCAAATTATTTGCCCTCACAAATAAATATTTCAAATTTTTTAAGAACCCTATAGATTCAGGAAGTGCATTTAGATTGTTATTACCTAAATATAAGTATTTTAGAGACTGCAATGACCCAATAGAATCTGGTACAGTTTCCAACTCGTTAAAATATAAATATAAGTGTTTAAGTGAAGTTAATGATCCAATTGATTCTGGAATTGATTTTAAATGGTTTTTCCCTAAATCTAGAACTTCCAATGAAGTGAGGAATCCAATTGTTTTCGGAATTTCTTTTAAACGATTAAATCCTAAAATAAGATTTTTTAGTTGGGATAAAGATCCTATTGAAGAAACAAGATTTTCTAATTTATTGGTTGATAAATCTAACTCTAATAAGCTATTTAAAGAACTAATTGATGAGGGAAGGCTTTTTAACTCATTTTTACTCAGATCTAATATTTCGAGTGATGATAAAGAACCTATATATTCAGGTAATCCCTCTAATTTATTATCATATAAATTAAGTTCTTTTAAATACTTTAATTGCCCTATAGATGAAGGAAGTTCATGTAAATTATTGATATCAATTTTTAAAGATTCTAATGAAGTTAAGTTTCCAATTGATTCAGGGAGTTCTGTTAAATTATTCCTATCACATCTTAAAATTTTAAGCGATGATAATCCTCCAATTGATTCTGGAAGAGATCTTAGCTTATTGTCTGAAATTTCAAGTCTAAGTAAATTTTTAAGATTCCCTATTGAATTAGGAAGCAACTCTAAATTATTAGATGATAAATTCAAATTTTCTAATGAAGAAAGTAAACCAATTTCAGGATCAGGAAGTGATGTTATCTTATTTGAAGCTATTCCTAAATATATTAAATTATTTAATAACCCAATGGACTTCGGCAAATTTTCTAAACAATTTCCTCTTAAGAAAAGAGATGATAATGACGATAAATTACCTATAGTCTCCGGGAGTTTCTTTAATTTATTATTTCTCAAATTTAATCGCTTTAGTGAAATAAGCGAGCTAAAAGATTCTGGGATTGTAATTAATTTATTATTGCCAAGATAAAGTATTTCTAAAGAAGTCAGGAAACCTATTGACTCTGGAAGGTTATCTATCTCATTACCACTTAAATCTAAAGTTTTTAGACTTGATAATGACCCTAAAGAGACCGGTATATAGATTAATTTATTCTCACTAAGATCCAAAAGTTCCAGATCATGTAGGTCACCAATATTTTCAGGTAGATTGACTAAATGGTTAGATTCTAAATGTAATTCTTTTAATGAAGAAAGAGTAATGATAGATGATGGTAGTTCTGTTAACCTATTTTCACTTAAATCTAATATCTCGAGAGATATAAGCGAACTTAATTGTTCAGGTAAAGTAGCTAAATTATTTCCTCTTAAATGAATTTCCTTAAGTGAAGATAGTAGCTCAATTTCTTGCGGAATTATTGATAATCCGCATGAAAAAAGACTTAAACCCTTTATATGGTCCTTTTCTACATAATATCCAAAGGAATAGCGTTCTAATTCTGAAACTTCTGGAATTGGTTTATCTATTAACTTTTCTAAGGATTGTAATACTTCTTTTTCTTTATCTGTAAGTGGCATAATTTTATTCTATTGAGTAAAAAATTTTATGGAAATTATACAAAGATAGCTTTAAAAAAATAATATAAACTCGTTATATTTATGTTTAACATTTTAGAAAAATAACGATTTTAGGGGAAAATTCAATCAATAAATTTAAATTATTAAAAAAAAGTTATAAAAAACTGAATTAAAAGTCAACATCTTTTCCTTCATAGGCATAAGTATAAATTTTTATATACTCTTCTTTATTTGGGAGTCTTGGGGTCATTGTATTACATATATCTTGAAAACATAAACTGACTAACTTACCTAAATTATTCTCTAACTCCTCTTTATCTATTCCTAAATCTTTAAGGTTCGATATAAAACCCACTTTATTTTGAAGTTCCTTTAGCTTCTTTACTACATTATAAGCAGCTTTCTTATCATCCTCATCCCAATTTGCCCATCCTAACTTTTTTGCAAGATTTGAATTCGTCATAATTGATTCATTGGTTTCACCTGGATCATTCAAGCAAAATTGGATGACATATGGAAGAAAAAGACCAACTGATTGTCCATGATGTGTATGGAAAATAGTACTAAAACTATGCCCCATAGCATGTCCAATATGAGCTTGACTATTCCCAAAAGCTAAACCTGCCATACTTGCTGCTTGATGTAAATAATCTCTTGCTTCCATATTATCTCCGTCTTTAAAAGCAACAGGCAAGTATTTAAAGATTAATTCAATTGCCTTTAATCCCATAGCATCAGAAAATTCATTTTTCCAACTAGATACCATTCCTTCCATAGCATGTGCTAACGCATCAAAAGCAGTATTAACAGTTAATTTTTGAGGCATACCCCTCGGAAAGATAGGATCAACTATAGCATATGTAGGGATTAATGAAGGATGGTTAGTTGCTTCTTTTCTCCAAACCCCATTTTGAAATCTAGAGATAACTATTGCCCAAGTTGTCTCAGCTCCGGTTCCAGAAGTAGTAGGAATAGCGATCATTTTTGCTTTATTTGCAAAATCATGCAATTGTTCGTTAAAAACCTGAATATTATCCAATGTATATTCAGGATATTCGTACATGGCCCAAATAGCTTTTGCTGAATCCATTACAGATCCACCTCCCAAGGCTATTATTAAATCAGGTTCATAGGCATTGCATTTCTCCTTTCCTTTCATTACATTTTCTTCATGAGGATCTGGTACTACATCAGTAAATACTGAAAAATTTTTACCTAATTTTTCAAGTTTATCTGTAAGGATTTTTAGATAACCTAATTCTTCAATTAATTTATCAGTGACAATAAAACACTTTGTTCCTTTTATATTTTCTATATAATTTAAAGCATCCTCGCCATATATTATATTAGGGGAATAAAAATGCCACATTAACAATTTTCACCTTTAATTTTTCTATTGTTTTTATTTTATTTCTATTTCAAAATATATAATTTAAATATTAATACATAGAATTTTATTAAACTTAATTAATTATTTAATACTTAAATTTAGTTTTAGTAATTTCTAAAAAACCATTTAATTAGGAGGCTTTTATATGGAAGAATCTGAGAAAGAGAATTTATTTATAACATTTCAACAAGTAATTGAGAGTATCATAAAGGATAAACGAAAAAATCCTAAGAATTTAAAACTCCTTAATAATTTCGAAGCAAAAATTAACTTAGGATTACAAATTGAGCAAGATTTCTATTTTTGGCTAAATTTAATAGCAAAGGATGGAGATTTTAACTTGAATAGAGGTAAATTAGATGAATATGACTTAGAACTAATGTCGGCTCCAGAAGATTTAATGTTTTTTTCAAATGGAGAAAATTCAACTGTCCATATGATGTTTAAAAAGAATAGGTTTGGATATAAAAAATTAAGATTTTCAAGAAGCTCAAGTGGAAAACGCAATCTTGGGATACTATTAAAGCTATCTAAATTACTTGTTTTGGATTAGAACTAAAAAATAACTTCTTTTTATTTTATTTGTAAAATCAATATGATGTTTTAATTATTTATACTTAATCCGATTATTTTGAAAAATAAAATGAGAACGTAAATTGTTTAGTTTGGAGGATCTAATATCCAATTGAAATAAATTAACATCGATTTCTTGTGTTTTTAGAGAAAAATTTAGAGTAATAAAAGAGGGATTATTACTTGCTATAAATGACCAAGCCCCAGTAACACTTCCAGGATTTAATAACAAAATCCCTTTTTCAGTAAGGAATACTTCTTCTTTATGGGTATGACCAGATATTAAAATGTTGAATTCTTTTTCGATAGCAAGTAGTTCTAATTGCTTAAGATCGCCTCTTGGAGATATTTGGTGACCGTGAGTCAATCCAATGGTTATTACTTCTTTATCTGAAAATGTTAAATCACTTTTTTGAAACATTGGAGCATCTCGATTTCCTCCAAAATGATCCATATTACCAATAACTATTAATAATTCCCCTTTTGTTTTCAAATTTAGAAAATTTAAAAATTTTGGAGCCTGTATTAGATCCCCCGTAAAAAAGGTGAGTTTAAATAATTCTGTTTCAGTTAATTGATTTAATTTTTCAATTATTTTATCAGGGATCCTTTTAGCTCTACGTGGGATATGAGAGTCTCCAATAGCTAATAATTTTAGCATAATTATATTTCTTATTTTTAGAGGTAAAGATATATCTATAAAATAACTAACGAGTTATTATTAATTCTTCTAATTCTTTCTTCATCTTTTTTATTTTAGGCTGCTCAAAATGCTTTCGAACAGGTTCTAAAACATTAATAATCTTGTTTGCTACTCCCATCTTTAGGTCAAGTGGATGTAATTCTTTTTTTAAGAAAGCTTGTTCCACATCTTTATAAGAATGATATTCAATATCACCACCAAACTTTGGAGTTCTTTCTATTAAAAGAGTTGATTTTTTGTCTTTAAAGATAAGGTATTTCACCCAGTCTAGAATTGGATTGAAAGATACGTTTCCTTCAGGGCAAAATGCTGATTTTACCTTATTTTTTATCTCCTCTGGTGTATCATTAATAAACACAGCTGAATTAGGTATTGATTTGCTCATCTTCATATCAGACCACATTTCTTGAAGTTGTGATTCATCACTAATAGGCCAAATAGATGGTTTTACTAATCCTAGAATTAAATGATGGTGAACGCAAATTGGTTTAATTTTCTCTCCAGATGTATTTGTTAGATTATTTTTCTTCATTTTTAAAGCAACATCCCTCGCAATTACATGAGCTTTTCTTTGATCATACCCCGCATGGGCAAAATTGACATTTTGGGAAAAAATATCGGCAACTTGCATTGCGGGATATAATAATTTTGCAAAATCAACATTTTCTCCCATTTTTCGGCCCATAATTGTTATACTTCTTTGCATTCTGTTTAAAGTAGTGCTTTTGCAAACATCTATTAGCGTTTCCCAATAATTATCATTGTTATGGTAAAGGTCTGTACCAAGTGAAAATTTAACTTTCTCAGGATCTGCACCTACACAACTAAGACATGCTTTAAGCCCTTCTTTGAAATAACCAACTCCAATTTTCTGGATTTTATCCATATCTCCTCCTAATTTATCATTTATCCAGCTATGCCAATCAGCTAAAAATATTGAGCATTTTACTCCAGCATCCAAGAAATCTTTAATTTTAGACATGCAAATAAGTCCTGTTCCTAAATGAATTTTACCTGAAATCTCAAAACCAATATAGTGATTTAAAGGTATCTCAGTTTCAATATAAAGCTTTAAATCATCCTCAGTAAGGACTTCTTCTGTACCTTTTATTATTAATTCAAATTTTTCTTTAATATCCATTGTTAAACATAAATTTTCAAGGTTTAATTATTTTATTGATGAATTAATTTATTACTTTTACTTGAATAATGGCAATTCTCGCAATGAGAACAATTGATTGAAAAAGAGAATTTATTTTTTTCCTTTCTTTTCCGTTATTGCAGCTTGTGCTGCTGCTATTCTTGCCACGGGAATTCTATATGGCGAACATGACACATAATCTAGTCCAATAGAATGAGCAAATTTAATCGAGCTTGGCTCACCACCATGTTCTCCACATATACCACATTTCAAATCTGATCTCGTTTTTCTACCTAACTTAATAGCCATCTTCATTAATTTACCTACACCATCTTGATCCAATATTTCAAAAGGATTATTCTCTAAAATTTCCTTATTGAGGTAAATTGGAAGAAATTTTCCTTCGGCATCATCTCGTGAGAATCCATAAGTCATTTGAGTCAAATCATTAGTTCCAAAAGAGAAAAATTCAGCTTCGATAGCAATTTCATCAGCAGTTAATGCAGCTCTTGGTATTTCAATCATTGTACCAAATTTATAATCCAATTCTACACCATAATCTTTAATTGTTTCTTCAGCTATTGTGAGTAATTGTGATTTAACATATTGCAATTCTGAAAGCATTCCTATTAATGGAATCATAACTTCGGGGATTACATTAATTCCTTGAAGTTTAAGTTCACAGGCTGCCTCGAAGATCGCCTTTACTTGCATCTCATTGATCTCTGGCCAGACAATTCCCAATCTACAGCCTCTTAACCCCATCATGGGATTTTCCTCGGAGAGTGAACGAATAAGGCTAATAACTTTGCTTTTTTTTTTGATTTGAGCTTTTAATGGTTCAATATTTAACAAAGAGTTTGATAATGCATTTGTCATCTTAAGTTCTTGACTTTCAAGCAGAACCGTAGCCAGATCAGGTAAAAACTCATGTAAAGGTGGATCTAATAATCTAATGGTAACTGGTTTTCCTTCCATTATTTTAAAAATTTCATAAAAATCCTGTTTTTGCCAAGGTAAAATCTTGTTTAAAGCGTCCTGACGATCCTCAGTAGTACGAGCTATAATCATTTTTTGGACTGTTGGCAGACGATCTTGTGCCATAAACATATGCTCTGTTCTTGTGAGCCCTATTCCATCAGCTCCAAATTCTATAGCTTTTCGAGCATCAGTAGGAGTATCTGCGTTTGCACGGACACCAAGTCGTTTTACAGTGTCACACATATCTAATAATTCTAAAAATTCCCCTTTTATTTCAGGATCAACTAAAGGTACTTTTCCTTCTATTACCCTACCTGTTGTTCCATCAATAGTTACGTAGTCACCTTCACTCACAACCATATCCCCCACTCTAAATTCTCTCTTTTCCTCATCAATTTCAACATCTTGGGCACCAACAACAGCAGGTTTACCCATACCTCTAGCAACCACTGCGGCGTGGGATGTTTTTCCACCAAATTGGGTTAAAACCCCACTGGAAGCATATAAACCATGAACGTCATCCGGTTTTGTTTGTGGGCGGACCAAGATAACTTCTGTGTCCTCTTGATTTGCTAATTCTTCTGCTCTATCTGGATCGAAGACTGCAATACCCGAAACAGCCCCAGGAGAGGCATTAATACCATGTGCTAAAACATGTACTATTGAATTTTCATCGATGCTTTTAAATAACAATTTTGATATTCTTTTTGGATCTACACTCATTATAGCTTCTTCTTTTGTAAGTAAACCTTCTTTAACCATATCAACAGCAATTTTTACAGCAGCAGAAGGAGTTCGTTTTCCGTTACGAGTTTGTAATATATTTAACTTGCCATCTTCGATTGTAAATTCAATATCTTGCATGTCTCTATAATGATTTTCTAGCTTTTCCATTGTATTAATTAATTCTTTATATATTTTAGGAAATTCTTCTTTCATTTCATCTAGTTTCTTTGGTGTACGAATTCCAGCAACTACATCCTCACCTTGAGCATTTGTTAAATATTCACCAAATTTTTTATTCTCTCCAGTTGATGGATCTCTTGTAAAAGCAACACCTGTTGCTGATTTCCATCCTTTATTACCAAATACCATTGTTTGAATATTTACTGCTGTTCCAAAATCGGGAATATTATTTATTCTTCGGTATGTTATTGCTCTCCTATTATTCCACGATTTAAAGACTGCTTCTATAGCAAGAAAGAGCTGTTCAAAGGGATCTTGAGGAAAAGGTGATCTAATTTCTTTTTCATATAATGCTTTATAGTCAGCTATTATTTTTTGTAGATCTTTCACATCTAAATCAGTATCTTGAGCATCACGGGAAATTAATCTTTTATATTTATTCAAAATCCTTTCAAACTTCTCATCCCCAATACCCATGACAACATCGCCAAACATTTGAATAAATCTTCTATAAGAATCATAAGCAAAACGAAGATTATTTGTCTGTTCACCCAAGCCTTGTACACTCCGGTCATTGAGACCTAGATTTAGGACTGTATCCATCATACCAGGCATGCTTTGTGGTGCTCCGGAGCGAACTGATACAAGAAGGGGGTTTTTAATATCCCCAAAATTTTTTCCTGTATTTTTTTCTAAAATCTTTAGATGCTCGATGACATCAGGTTTTAGGTCATCCATTACTTTTTTGGGATTATTAAAATATAGTAAACAAGCTTCTGTTGTAATTGTAAAACCTGGAGGTATATTAAAACCTAGATTTGTCATTTCTGCAAGGTTAGCTCCTTTTCCGCCAAGTAGACCTTTTAAATCTTTATTTCCTTCATTAAAGTCATAGATAAATTTTTTATTTTCAGTGATTGTCATGATTGATTACCAAAAAACTTTAATCATCAGTTTTAGTTATCATTAAAACAAAGCAATTAACTTTTATATTTTACGTAAATAACTTCAATATTTAGATAATTATTTTAGTCTCATTTAAGAATTAAAATTTTCGAAAAGTATTAGATTAAAACTTATTTGAATTCATTTAATAGCTCCCAGATTCCATTAATTACAAAATCTGGTTTAAATTCACTTTTATTTATCATATCCATTGTCATTTCACCAGATAAAACACAACAGGTTGTAACACCTGCTTTTATTCCCATTATTATATCTGTATACAATCTATCCCCAAACATCACGGCATTCTCAGGAGAAATTCCTAATTGCTCCAACTTAAACAATAGCATTTCTTTATTTGGTTTTCCGAAAACTCTAGGTGATCGTTCTGTTGCTCTATATAAAAGAGCAGCTATACCACCTGCATCTGGAATAAAACCTTCTTCGGTGGGACATTTATTATCTAGGTGTGTTGCAATATAAGGAAATTCTTCTTTCTGAAGTAAATGTGATGCTTTAACTAAACGATCATAAGTTAATTCTTGATCAAAAGCAAGTACTAAAATTTCTGGATCTTCTTCGGTTAAAATAAATCCCTCATTTTTAAATTCTTCTTTGAGAGATTGAGTACCCAATAAAAAAATCTTTTTATAATTATTTTTTTTTAAATAATCCATTGTAGGATGCTGTGATAAAATGAGATCATCGTGCGAAACATCGAGATTAAAATTATTTAATTTTTTTAGATAATCAGTGGTAGATTTGCTCGAATTATTCGAGAGGAAATAAAATTTTTTTTTCTTAGTTCTTAATATTTCGATTAAATCAAGAACACCTTCGAATAATTTATCCCCTAGATAGATAGTACCATCTAAATCAAAAAAGTAAACTAGTTTTTCTGTTAATTCAGATAAGTTATTATCGTGATTAGGCATTTTAAATATTAAAATTGTTTGATATACAAAAGATAAAGAAAAAAAAAGTAAAAAAGATTTCTTAAATTTAATAAAATTCTGTATCAAACATAGTAGTGCTAACTACTAGCTCTTGGGCTGCTCGTGTTGCCTTTAAAATTTTTGACATGTCACCTTTTAGCTTAAACTTACCCGCTAACAGCCCACGGATAGGATCTAATTCTTTTTTTAAGACTTGTACCCAAGCGTCATAAGGTCCGGCATAAATATATTCAGTTTCTACTTCCTCTCCTTCTTTTAAGACTCTACATCCTGTACATTCACCATGATATAAACCTACAAACATTTTTATTTCATGGTCTAAGTTACCCGAAGGTTCAACTATAAAGAGGAAATCACCTTCCCATCCGTCAGGGGGAAATCCGTCCGGTCCAGCTGCATCTCTATAATTAGAATTTTCATTGACAGCCTTCATAAAAGCTTCTGCCCACTCTGGGGTTCCAAATTTCATTTTTTACCACTCTAAAATTTCTATTTGTTTTAATATTTTATATATATTTTAAATTTAAAAAAAATTTAATTTTAATTAGAAAAAAATAAATCTTTCGTAATTAATTTACTTAATTTCGCCTCTCTCTTTCATTTTTGCTATTTCTTCTTCTCTTAGTTTTTTCTTAAATAATTTCATGACCATAGTTAATGGCAAATTCGGTCTAAATTCAACGAATTTCGGTACTGCATATGGCTTAACTTTATCTTTTAAATAATCAATTATATCTTGTTCAGAAACTTTGCCCTCATATTCTGGTTTTAATGATATAAATGCTTTTATTCTTTCACTTCCTGGACGCTCAGTATCTGGGATTCCTATAACTCCTGCAACTCCAACAGCAGGGTGTTCATGTAATATATCATCAATCACCCTTGAATATACTTTCATCCCTGATACATTAATCATATCTTTAATGCGATCAACGATATACATATAACCATCCTCATCCATTTTTCCAATATCACCCATAGGAAGCCAACCATCATCAGTTAAGCCTTTACCTGGAGTTGGCCAATATCCTTTCATTAAATGAGGACCACGAACCCAAATCTCCCCAGTTTCCCCTATTGGGACTTCTTCACCTGTTTCGGGATCAACTATTTTAATTTCTACATCAGGGAGTGGTATTCCAACACCTCTCTTTACTTTTGCTACAAATCCAGTAACTTTTGATATTGCCGATATATTAACACTAGAGACTGTGGTAGTTTCTGTCGCCCCATAACCTTCACTCATTTCTACGCCTGTTTTATTTGCAAATTCAGTAGCAAGTTCCGGGGCTAGAGGTGCAGCACCAGAAACGTAGAATATAGGAGCTTTTGGAATATCCATTTGAAGCAATCTTGTATAGTGTGCAGGAACGGCGACAACCATAAATGGACGCTCCTTTGATATTGTCTGGGCAATTCTTTGAATATCTCTTGGATCCGATAATAATATTTTTAAACCCCAAGAAAAAGCAGTATGTACGGTGAAATGCCCGTATTGATGGAACAACGGTACACATATTGCTATTGCAGCTTTGCCTATAATTCCAATTTTAAGAGGATCCATCATCCAATGAATTAGCTGTCTAACATTAGTTGTTATATTATAATGGGTTAGCATAGTTCCCTTAGGAAGCCCAGTTGTCCCGCCTGTAAAAGGTAAAGAGGCTAAATCTTCAAGAGGATTAATTTCAACTGTTTCTTCAAGAGGATCGTATTTTTCTATTAAATCATTTAAAGAATAATACCCTTCTGCAGAAATTTCTTCCATATCCGGTAGTTTATAATCAGGAAACAGCTTTGTGGGTGTATAAATAATTTTATTTATTTCTACTTCATTTTTGACCTCATTAACACGTTCTATCCGCCTATAGGAACAGACTACTGTTTTTGCTCCGCTTTCTTTGATTTCATGAATTAAGTCAGGTGTTTTATGCAATATACTTAAAGGTACATGAATTGCTCCTATTTTTAAAGCAGCATAATCTACTAAAATGAACTCGGGACAAGAAGGAAGAACTGATGCTATAGTATCTCCCTTCTTCAAACCAAAAGCTACTAATGCACTGGCCAGCTTGTCAACCTTAAGTTTCATATCTTTGTATGATATTTCATCATCAGAGTAAACACATGCAATATTATCAGGATACTTGGAGGCACTCTCTTCAAGAAATTGATACACATTAATTTTAGGGTATGGTTCCATTGATTGTTTGAGTTTAAATGGTCCTACAGAATAAGACTTCAACCAGGGCTTATCTGAATAGCTAATTTTCTTATTCTCACCCATAGCTCTCACCTTAATTTTATAATGAGAAATATTTTGTTTTAATATATTTCATCAATGGCCCACTCTAATCCAAGTTCTTTTAATTTTTCTTTAGTTGGTTTGCCAGTCTTTTTGTCCCAATTGCGATATTCATAATAAGCATCTAGTAAGGGTTCTAAATTAACTACATGACCTTTGGCGGGACCTTCAGGTAATGGTTCCTCCAATAAGCGTGCGGGGAGTGTATCGTCAGCTCTAGTAATTCCTTCTCTTACACAATAGATTCTTGCGAGATTATAAAGTCGTTCACCTGTTTTAGCGAAGTCCTCAGCAGTAAATTTATATCCTAATAATTTTTCTATTAAAGAAGCCCAATCTTGTGAAGTTAAAACCATTCCCATAAATTTACAACCCCCTATAGCATCAAATATGCCAAAGGCATCTTCGAAATCCTTCACAACTCTAGTATCTTCAGGATTCTCCTTAAGTGAATCTCCAACCATTGCATCTTCAACAATCATAAAAGGCATGGCTAAAAAAGCAGGACCTTCTATATATCCTGTAATGTGGCAACCTCCACGATTTGCAGTTGCGTATGCTAAACCTGTTATTTTAGCAGCTCTACTATCATATGCAGGAAGTTCCAAACCTTTAACCTGCATAGCAAATTTTATAGAATCTTTTCCAAGTTTATTAGCCATGTTTCTCGTTCCTTCAGCTAATAAATCCCCAACACCTTCTCTTTTACCTATTTTTGGGATAAGATCTACAATAAGATCAGCATCACCAAAATTAAATTCAAGTCCGCCTGTATCTTCTTTAGTCAATATTCCTTTCTCAAAGCATTCCATTGCGAAACCAATTGTGTTGCCTGCAGAGATTACATCAAGACCATACTCATTACATAGGAAATGTGCTAAAGTGATTGCTTCTAAATTATCAACATCACACATTGTACCTAAAGCACCTATTGATTCGTACTCTGGACCTTCACCTTTACTTTTATATTTTCCTTCTTTAATTTCAGCAAGTCTTCCACACGCAATTGGACAGGCAAAGCAAGGTTTTCTACCAACAAGAATATTTTCATTAATTGCAGTTCCATTTATATTATCTGCTGCTGGAAAAACGCCAGTTTGCCAATTTCGTGTAGGTAATCCTCCCTTCACATTTACTAAATCGACCATAGTAGGCGTACCAAAAACTTCAAGTGTCATTTTTAACATACTCTGATTTACCCAATCATATCTTTGTTTAGCTTCAGTTTTATATTCTTCTGGATTTGCTACTTCAATTTTAGCATTACCTTTAGATGCAATAGCTTTCACTTTTTTAGAACCCATAACTGCTCCTAATCCACATCTCCCTGCTGCTCGACCGTAATTAGGTTCATCACAATCATTCATAACTGCAGCATATTTAACTAAGTTCTCTCCTCCGATACCAATACAAGCTACATTAAATTTCTCACCCAATTCTTCTCTAATTATTTTTGTAGTTTCTGATGTATTTTTACCCCATAAATGTGAAGCATCTCTGAGTTCTGCCTTCCCATCTTCAGTAACAAGGTAAACAGGTTTTGAAGAGATACCTTCGAATATCACTCCATCAAAACCCGATCTTTTAAGATCCCTACCCCAGAAACCAGCTGAATTTGCTTGTCCCCAGATATCAGTAAGAGGAGATTTAGCAACTATACTATACCTCCCAGTTGAAGGACTTGGTGTGCCTGTCAGTGGTCCAGTCATGAAAATTAACTTGTTTTCGGGTCCTAATGGATCTATCCCCTTCTTAGTCTCTTTTAATAGATACCATGTTGAAAGTGCAGCACCTCCTAAGTACATTTTTAATATTTCCTCATCAGGAAATTCTTCGTTAATCTTTCCATTAGTCAGGTCAACTCTTAAGATTTTTCCCATATAACCGTAAATGATATTTACACCTCAAGTAAATTATTTTAATTTTTATTTTATGATTCAAAGTAATTAATTAATTTTATTCCTTTAATTATAAAACTATTTCTTTTTTTCAAAATAAGTATGAAATTTATGAGAATTATTAATTAGAATAAGTAATTCAAAATTATAAAAGAGAAAGAGAAATATTTTAAACAATTGGTGGAAGTTCATTTAAACTCCAATTCCTATAGTGTTTCCAATCCCTGCTACGATAATTTTTGTGCCTTTTTCAGTTCTTTTACGTATAGCCATTTTTATTTTTTCTACGATGTTTGGAACTGACTGCGTTATTGGACGCTTCATTGTTGTAATAGCGTCTTCTAATGACTGTTTGCAAATCAGAGCATCTATTGGAATATCTTTTCCTGTAGTGGATTCTTCAATGTAACTTTTTTCAATTCCAATACCACCAATAGCAGCTCCTACTCCTATTGCTATAGATCCTGTTTTATCTCCCGTGAGCTTTAATCCTGCATCAATCATAATTATTCTAGATATAGAATCTCCGTATTTTTCAACTAATTGTCTAATTGCTTTCCCTGGTTTTCCAACTGTACCTCCTGGTCCTTTTGCTCGAACGATATAAACAATTCTATCTTCAAAATTCACTTCCTGAACTATTGTATCTCTAAAAGTCTCCTGAACTGCAATATCTTCTTTGGAGATATCTCTTAAAAAACTAGCTACAACAAGAGGGCCAAGACCATCTCCTATAGGGCTTCCTTCCGAAAATGCTTTAGCAGCTGAATAGAATGATTTTGCCATTGCTAAAATTAAACCCATTTGCATTGAAATTTGCAATAATAAAATCATTGATTTTGATTTTTTTCCTAAAATAAGATAATGTCTTACTAAGCGATAAATAAAATCTACTGCCATTACAGCCTCTAATAAGTTTTCTAGATTTGCTCTTTGAACAGTATCAGCATTAGGAGCTAATATACCTACCTCTTCTTTAAATCGATTGTCTCTTACATCTACAATATGATCAAATTTTGGGATTATCCCATACGGGTCAAGGGAAACTGGAGGTATTGTAACAAATGTAATGAAATCTTCAAGTTTAAACATGAGATCTTTTTGTGTTTGTTTTTTATCGGCAAATTCCTTAAAATTAGTAAGTAGAATTTCCTTACACTCATCGTTCCATTTCTTAAGTTTATCTAGACCTACTTGAATTTCTTTCGATGCCTTCCAGCTTTGTATTTTTTGCCCATAAAAAATGCTTACAAATATCAATAGAAAGAAAAGCAAATTTATAATAATAGAAACCGGATCTGCGCCTTGATTGGCACCCCATTGATAAATCATTAATATCTTTTTCCTTAACTTTAACTTAATATAGAAAACTTTAACCTATTATGTTTTCATAATAACAAAATTTATTTATTCTTTTCTATTATAAACAATAGAAAATTAGATATTACTATTTTTTCAATGATTGAAGAAGAAGACGATGAGGAAATATTAAAAAAAGGAGTTACATTAAAAAGCGTTTTTAAGAATCTTCTTTTAATTTTGCTAATTATAGCAGGTGCATTATTTATCTATCTTGACTTTGGACTGGATCAATTTTCAAGATGGTCAATTGGTTTTATGTTAATTTGTTTAGGATCCACATTAATACAAATGCAAAAAAGTCCCCCAGAACCACTTAGACAAACTCTAACTATTTTAACATGTAACTTATGTGGACTTACTAAAGTCAGAAATTATATGAAAGGAGATTTTGTATTTAAAATGAAAGATAAATGCGATAAATGCGATGATTTAATGGAAATAAAACAAATTTATTCCGTGAGATTAAAGAGGCCTACTGAACCGAGTAAAGAAGCAAGTATTAAAAAATAACCTTAAAATTTAGTAAGGTGTTTTTCAGATTTTAAATAAAGTCGGCATGGGCGGAACATTTGATCATCTTCATGAGGGACACAAATCTTTAATAAAAACAGCCTTATCTTTTTCAAATAAGATTGTGATCGGGTTAACTACTGAAAAATTATTGAAGAATAAAAAGGCAGCTTCAGTCCTTGAGGATTATGAAACAAGAAAGCGTAATTTAGAAGATTTCATTAAAACAATAGCAGATATTAATAGGGTTCAAATTATTGAATTAAATGATATATATGGACCACCCATCAATGAGGCTGGATATGATGGAATAGTTGTTAGTCAGGAAACTTATAAAGTTGCTGAGAAAATTAACGAGATTAGAGAGAGTAAGGGATTTAAACCTTTAATCATCATTGTTATTCCAATTATTAAAGATAATTTTAACCAAAAAATTAGTTCAACATCAATAAGAGAGAAGATTTTATTTAAAAATATGTAAATAAAAATTATTAGATATTAGATTGATTCATCCTCTTTAATTTTAGAACCACAATACGTACAGAACTTTTGGTCAACTCTAATTTCAGTGAGACAAAATGGACAATTAATAAGTTCACCACTAATACCTTCTTCTTTTAGTTTCTTTATTTCTCGCTTTTTAGGTTTAGGTTTTTCTGATGGCACATGGACTCTAGTATAAATGATTGCAACAACCACTATTCCCATTGACGATAAAATAGCAATTAGAGCAATTATCAAAATATAATTAATATCTTCTGAACCATTGGAAGGTGTTTGATCTTCAGAGATATTAATAGTAAAATGGATTATATCAGATTCATAAATAAATCCTCCATAAATACTCCCAATTATTTGAATTGTATGAAGTCCATTTGGAGGTATTGGTATTGTAGTATTTCCTAATATTGTTTTATTTGCTTGTCCATCAAGTGAATACCCAATCCAATCTAAACTAGAGCTATTTTCAAAACTTACCAGTAATCCTTCATTCAAGTTATCTCCAAGGTTATAATTTGGATCCCAAGAAAATCCAATTGCATCAACCCAACCCTTCATTACGGCTGTATTAGTCGTACCAACCATAAAAAAGTTGTAATCTAGCAATCCTGAGTTCGCATGTTGAATTTCTCCTGAACTTATTCCGTCAATTGTAGCTATATATCTATCTTGAGAAATTCCCAAGTATGATGGGGCTCCCTGACATCGAAAGTCAATTCGTATATGATGCCATGTATTTACTTGAGGATCAGGGATGTTAGGCACATCATATCTAGTAATTCCTATTAAATATTTCCATTTACCATCTTCAACTCTTAAACTCAATAGAACTTGACCATTAGAAGTATCTCTGCTTATAAATTGGTACATTCCAAAAGTAGTGTTAAACCGTACCCAGAACTCTATAGTGCCATAAGACCTAGGGAAATAAGAGTATTGTCTTATGTATGGCCAACCAGCAGTACCATTTCGATCATCAATTTCAACTACTTTCATATGACCATCAAGTTCATCTATGACTTGAATTTGTGAACTAATTGGTTCATTTGTATCAAACGCTTCTGGATGGGTACCATTAGCATCATTTTCAAATCCATAAGTAGCTGGATAGTATCCACTCATAGGTTCAGTATAAATTATGTTTTGTGGTGTAATTAAATTTATTTGGATGAATTTTACAGAGAAATATCTGATATCAGATTCATATAAGTCACCTAAAGTTTTATTTCCGAATACCTGAATATTGTGTATTCCATTAACAGGTAATTTTATAGTTGTATTTCCCAATATTGTTCTATTTGCATTTCCATCTAAAGAATATCCAATCCAATCAAGGCTAGTTCTATTCTCAAAACTGAGTAATAATCCCTCATTCAGATTATCTCCTACATTATAATTTACATCCCATGAAAAACCTAAGGCATCAATGTAATAATACACATTATAATCAAGATCAGGTACATGAAAACTGATATCATCAGTATAATCATAATTGGTAATATAACCATAATCTCCATAAGTTACACCATCAATTTCGACTCTCCAATTATATTGACTTAATCCCATATAACCTCCACTGGTGCATTCGAAATGGATAGCAATATGATACCATACATTACTCGAAGCGCTTAAACCAACATTATTCCATGATCCGTCATTATAGTAAAAATCATTAGCAATTATACCGAATCTAAACAACTGTCCCCCAGGCCTTATAATTCTTAGTGTAGTTTGTTGAGATGAATCAGAGCTTCTCATGTAATATTCGATAGTACCATAGGATTGTTGTGAAAAAGCTGTTCCTGTAGAAAGTAAAGCAGTATTACTGGTGTCGTGAAGTTCCAACACATTATTATGACCATCAATGCTTTCTATAACACTCATAGTGCCACCACCAGTATTATAAATTATCCATTCTTCTGGATAAGATCCTATCTCATCATTTTCAAATCCATAAGTTGCGGGATAATATCCACTCATCGGTCCAGTGTAAGTTTTATTTTCTGGAGTGATGATCGAGATTGCTTTAATAGTGAAATATCTTAAGCTAGATTGATGCATGGCTCCTACTGTGTCATTACCAAACACCTGAATTGTATGTAATCCAGCTTTTGGCATTGGAAATGTAGAATTTCCTAATATTGTGTTATTTAATTGTCCATCCAAAGAATATCCAATCCAATCCAAACTAGTACTATTTTCAAAACTAAGTAATAACCCTTCATTCAGATTGTCACCAAGGTTGTAATTCTGATCCCAAGAATATCCAACAGCATCGATATAGAAAGAAAAATCTTGATCTAAAGCATAGGGGGTTAATATTGTTATTGCATCAACATCTTCATTATTTCTTAGATTTAATTCTCCTGAATTTACGCCGTTAAAATTAACATTCCACTTATTTTGACCTAAACCTTGATAATTGCCTGTAGTCCTTTCAAAATCGATTATCATTCTATACCACGTGTTTGCAACTGGATTAGGAATATTAGGTACATCATACCAACTACTTCCAATAGCATATCTCCAACTATTTATATCACCCTGCCAAAGTAATGTAATTACCGCATTAACAGTTATAGAATTTTTCAAAGCAACAGTAGCACGTTTAGAAGTATCGTTAAGTCTCCACCATAATTCAACAGTTCCAAATCCTTGTAAAGAAAACGTCTGATTAGCAAATATTAGTCCTAGATCACTTGTATCTTCTAATTCTAAAACTTTTTTATGACCCTCTAATTCCTCAATAACTCTTACTGTTCCATAAGTATCATCAATCTCCCACATACTAGGGTAGTTTCCTGCCATATCATTCTCAAACCCAAAAGTTGCTAAATAATAACCACTCATTGGTTCAGTATAAGTCTTATTCTCTGGAGTAATGATTGTAATATCTGGAGATTTCAATTTTGGATTTTCCTCTAAAAGAGGATTGTTATAACCCTTCGAAGTAGAAGGTTGTTGAAGGAATAAATTAGACATCGAAATAATTAGTATTAGAATTAATACTACTAAAATTTTTGATTTAGAATATGATTTCATATTTCAATCACTTCTGAATTTCTATTTTATGAATTGACAAATAACAATATGCAGGTTAATTATTTAAATATAATATATACTCATCGAGATAATGGAGATAAAAATATAGTTAGGTTGTAAGATTATAGAAAAATTTTTTAGTCTTAAATTATATTTTCAACTAAACAAATGAATACTTGAGCAGAGTAAAGTATGAATTCTTATAAAGATAATAGGTATGTAACGTATAAGCTCAATCAAGGTTCATTTTTCTTTGACCTTTTTATTCTGCCAAGGTAATACTTAATTATATTTAATGTTATTTCCTTGGCTGCGGATTTATTTTTAGATTCTTGTTAAGAAATAGTGTTATATCCTTTTATTTAATGTATATTATTACTCTAGTTCATGATAGAACGATTTACAGCGAGTTTTTCCACGAAAGATTTAAATAGATTAAATATTTAAAATATATATAACGAAAAATATAAATAATTCAATTTAGAACTATGAGTATTGAGTTAAAAAAACCAGTTATTGATATTTTGAAAGTTCTTCAAGAAAAAGAAATTGAATTAAAAGCATCAAAATTAGCAGATGAACTAAATGTTGATTATATTGTACTTATGTCTGCTGTTAATGATTTAATTGATAATAACTTAGGAGGATTTAGAGAAGAAGAGATTTATCAAGTTTCTTTGAGTCAAGAAGGGTTAAATTATTTGAAAAAAGGATTACCAGAACGTCAATTACTTCAAATACTATTAAAAAATAAGATTAAAGAAATTAACCTAGATGATTTGAAAGAACAAGCCAAATTAGATGAAAATCTTTTTTATATCGGGATCTCTAATTTAAAAAAAAATAAATGGATTGCTCAAAGTAAAGCTACTGGAGAAAATAAAATATTTCTTATCGCTGAAGAATTTCCTGAAACAGACTTAGAAAAATTTTTGAAGAAATTTGAGAGCAACGAGCTAATTGATTATTCTACATTATCAAAAGAGGAATTAGTACAATCTGATATTTTAAACAAGCGGAAATTGATAAATAAGTCCCGTAAAACTCAAAGAATCATTTATTTAACTAAAAAGGGTAAATCTATCCCAATTTCAGAAATAAAAGAAATGAAACAGATAAGTAAAATTACTTCAGAAATGCTAAGCTCCGGAACATGGAAAAATTATAATTTGAAACCTTTTGATGTTACTAAACCAGGTCCATTATTAAAAGCAGGAAAAATTCATCCATTAGTAAATCTAATTAATGAAATACGAGAAATATTTTTATCAATGGGTTTTATAGAAATAAGGGGTCCAATTATAGAAAGTGCTTTTTACAATTTCGATGCTTTATTTCAACCACAAGATCACCCTGCTAGAGAGTTACAAGATACTTTTTACTTAAATAATCCAAAACTCGCAAAGTTGCCAGAAAAGGATAGAGTTTTAGCTGTGAAAAAAACTCATGAAAATGGTGGTGATAGTGGATCGATTGGATGGGGGTACGAATGGGATGAAAATATCGCTAAGAAAACGGTATTAAGACCCCATACTACAGCCACAACTATGAGAAGATTGGCCCAATTTTATAGAAACAAAGAAAAAGTACCGGTAAAAGTATTTTGTGTAGATAGAGTATTTAGAAATGAAAAACTTGACAAATCGCATTTAGCAGAATTTACTCAAGTAGAAGGGATTGTAATTGATGATAATGTTACTCTATGTGATTTAATTGGATTAATGTCAGAATTCTATAGAAAAATGGGTTTTAAGAAGATAGTTACTAGACCTGGATTCTTTCCTTATACAGAACCTAGTATGGAAGTTTCAGTGTATTATGATAAATTAGATGAGTGGTTAGAAATGGGAGGGTCAGGAATTTTTCGACCAGAAGTTACTTATCCATGGGGAATTAAAGAACCTACACGTGTTTTAGCTTGGGGTCAAGGTCTTGAGAGAATCGCAATGCTATATTATGACCGTACTGATATGAGAGATTTTTATATAAATCCAATCAAATGGTTGAGGGAGCAATCATATCTTAAATGAGGTGAGAAAATGCCGACAATTGAATTAAAAATTGAAAGGTTAGAAAGACTAGTTGGAAAAAAATTAGACTTAAAAGATTTAGAATATGATTTACAATGGATAGGATTAGATTTAGAAGATATTAATGTAGAAGAACAAAAAGTAAAGGTGGAATATAATCCAAATAGACCAGATTTTTCAAGTCCAGAAGGTATAGCCAGAGCACTTAAGGGATATTACGAACTTGAATTAGGTCTTCCCTCATATAAAATTCTTCAAGGAGAAGTTGTATTGAATGTTGATCCTAGTGTAAAAAAAGTTAGACCTTATATAGTTTGTGGAGTAATTCGAGATATTGATTTAGATGAAGATGAAGTTGCTACATTAATGAATATTCAAGAACAATTACACTGGGCGGTAGGAAGAGATAGAAGAAAAGTTGCAATTGGAGTTCATGATTTAGATAAGATTATTCCTCCTTATAGGTACACTGCTGTAAAGCCAGATTCAGTTAGTTTCATACCTTTACATGGTGACGGATATCCGATGAATTTAGAAGAGATTTTATTGTTGCATGATAAAGGGATTGAATATGCCCATATTTTAGAAGGGAAAGAAGTTTATCCAATAATTTTCGATAATAATGATGAAGTACTTTCATTTCCTCCGATTATAAATGGAGTAATTACAACAGTTACAGATGATACAAAAAACTTGTTTTTAGATTTAACTGGTACTGATTTTAAAGCAGTAAATTTAGCATTGAATATTTTATCAACGACCTTATCAGATATGGGAGCAAAAATAGAAAATGTTAAAGTAAATTATCAAGGAGGAAAAGAAGTTATTACTCCTAATTTAAGTCCAAAAAAATGGGAAGTAAAAGTTAGTTATATAAATGATGTTATTGGCTTGAAATTATCATTGGGAGATATGATAAAATGCTTTCAAAAGATTAGAATGGATGCTAAGAAGTCCAAAAAGAATGGCTACTTGGACATTTGGGTTCCAGCATACCGAGGAGATATTATGCATCCAGTAGATTTTACTGAAGAATGTGCCATAGGTTATGGATATTTTAATTTACCACTTACAATTAGAGAAGGTGGCGTAGGAGCATATCATCCTATTCAAGATTTTTCAAGTAGAATAAGAAAAATTATGATTGGGGCAGGATATTTAGAGATTCTTAATTTTATCCTTACTAGTTCAGAAAAACAATTTGATCTTATGAAGCAAGAGTATGATAAAACTCAGATAGTTGAAATTGCTAATCCAGTATCAAAAGAATATAATACAACTAGGATTAAATTATTACCTCAACTAATGGAATCATTGCTTCTAAATCGATCTGAAGAGAAGCCATTAAGGATTTTTGAAGTAGGAGATATAATATTATTGAGCCCTGATGAGGAAACTGGTACAAAGAGGGAAGTTCATCTTTCTGCTGCTTCTTATCATGAAGAAGCTGATTTCACAGAGATTAGATCTACTTTAGATTTTGTAATGGGGGCTCTTGGTTATAAAAATGATTTTAAATTAAAACCTGGTAAGAATCTTAGCTATATAGATGGTCGTTATGGAGAAATTTATTTAAAGGATGATAAAATTGGCGAGATAGGCGAGATTCATCCCGAAGTTTTGCTTAATTTTAAATTGGAGTTTCCTGTTGCCGCTTTTGAATTAAATCTCCAGAATTTTTTATAATTTATTTTTAAAAAAACAATTATTTATAGATATGGAAGAAAAGAAAAATAATACTGAAAAATTGGAGGAATATAGGAAAATTATTAATGAGATTGATAATGAGATAATTAAACTATTGAATAAAAGAGGAATAATTGTTTCTAAAATAGGAGAGATCAAGAAACGATTAAATCTTGAAGTGATTCAACCGGAAAGAGAGAAAGAGATACTTGAAAGGATAAAATCTCAATCAAAAATATTAAAACCTGAAAGTGTTGAGGCAATATGGAAGGAAATTTTTAGCGCCAGCAAGTTAATTCAAGGCATTATTCCAAAAGTTGGATATCTAGGCCCTAAAGGTACATTTACGCATCAAGCTGCTCTTGATTTTTTTCCTAAAGCAGGCACTGAGTTTGTTCCCTATGATACTATTTCTGAGATTTTTGCGAATATTGAAAAAGAAAATGCAGAATTTGGCGTAATTCCTATTGAAAATAGTCTTCAAGGTACAGTTAGAGAAACTCTTGATTTGTTAATCGAAAAAGATCTTGTAATTTATGGAGAAATTGAGCTTAAAATTATTCAAAATTTAATTTCAACAAAAATGTCTAACTTATCAAGGATAAGAACTATTTTATCTCATCCACAAGCTTTTGCTCAAACAAGAAATTGGATTAAAGTTAATATGCCAACAGCAGATTTAGTAGATGTTAACTCTACAGCAGAGGCAGTTCGTAGGGTCAAAGAATTAAATAGTGATTCTTATGCTGCGATTGGTACTAGTTTTGCTAGTGAAGTATATGATTTGAAAATTTTACACTCAAAAATCGATGATAATCTATTAAATTCCACTAGATTTCTTATTATTTCGAAGAAAGAGAATACAGAAAAAGAAACTAAAAGTAAGACTTCATTATTATTTGTTACCAGACATATTCCAGGTGCTTTATATAGAGTATTAAAGCTGTATGCCGATGCAGAAATTAATTTACTTAAAATTGAGTCCCGACCTCGTAGAAGAGGGCGTTGGGAATATATTTTTATTATGGATTTTGAAGGGGATAAGGATAATCCTAATGTAAAGAAAGTTTTAGAAAAAATGAGTGAAATTGTGATTTGGCATAAAATCTTAGGATCATATCCTATGACTTAAA